>NZ_JBGLYV010000083.1:0-25606 GCF_047304225.1 Pseudomonas sp. Pseusp3
GGGCCGGGGTCGCCAGCGCCAGGCCGGGGCTCACGTAGAGCTCGTCGGCACGGCACAGGAACTCGACGTCCAGCTCGCCACAACGCACTTCCACGTGCGGATAGTCACGCTTGAGCGTGGCCAGTTCCGGTGGATTTTCCCGCGTATCGGCCACGGCAAACGCCACGCCCCGGTTCGCCAGGAAGCGAACCAGGGACATGCCGCTCTTGCCGAGGCCGACAACGATGCGGAAGTGGTCAGAAGCGATCAGAGACACGAATTTCTACCTCAGCTTCAGGGTGGCAAGGCCGATCAGCACGAGAATCACGGTGATGATCCAAAAACGGACGATCACGCGCGGCTCGGGCCAACCCTTGAGTTCAAAATGGTGGTGAATGGGCGCCATGCGGAATACGCGACGACCGGTCAGCTTGAAAGAGGCGACCTGAATGACCACGGACAGGGTTTCCATCACGAACACACCGCCCATGATGAACAGGACGATTTCCTGACGGACGATCACCGCGATGGTGCCCAGGGCCGCGCCCAGCGCCAGTGCGCCGACGTCGCCCATGAAGACTTGTGCCGGATAGGTGTTGAACCAGAGGAAGCCCAGGCCCGCACCGATCAACGCGCCGCAGAACACAATCAGCTCCCCCGCGCCCGGTACGTAAGGAATCAGCAGGTATTCAGCGAATTTCACGTTACCCGACAGGTAGCAGAAAATGCCCAGGCCGCCGCCCACCATCACCGTCGGCATGATCGCCAGACCGTCGAGGCCGTCGGTCAGGTTGACCGCGTTGCTCGAACCGACAATCACGAAATAGGTCAGGACGATGAAGCCTGCGCCCAGCGGAATGCTGTAGTCCTTGAGCATCGGCAGGATCAGCGTGGTTTCCACCGGAGTGGCGGCGGTCACATACAGGAAGATCGCTGCGCCCAGGCCAAATACCGACTGCCAGAAATACTTCCAGCGGCTAGGCAGGCCGCGGGAGTTTTTCTCGATGACCTTGCGGTAGTCATCAACCCAGCCGATGGCGCCGAACAGCAAGGTCACCAGCAGTACGACCCAGACGTAACGGTTGGTCAGGTCAGCCCAGAGCAGGGTGCTGACACCGATGGAGGACAGGATCAGCGCGCCGCCCATGGTCGGAGTGCCCGACTTGGACAGGTGCGACTGCGGGCCGTCGTTGCGAACGGATTGACCGATCTGACGGTTCTGCAACGTGCGGATCATCCACGGGCCATAGCACAGCGACAAGACCAGCGCGGTCAGTACACCGAGAATCCCGCGCAGGGTCAGGTACTGGAAGACCGCGAAGCCTTTGTAGAACTGTTGCAGATACTCCGCTAGCAGCAGCAGCATTAATGTTTCTCCAGACTGGACCCGCACAAGGCGGCGACGACGTTTTCCATCGCAGCGCTGCGCGACCCCTTGATCAAAATGGTGGTGTTTGTGTCTTGCTCGGCGTCCAGGGCCTTGATCAGCTCAGCCTGCGTGCTGAAGTGAAAAGCCTGAGGACCGAATGCGTTCACGGCGTGAGCCATCATTGGCCCGACGGCGTACAGCGCAGAAACCTTGCCACGGGCGTACGCACCCACGTCGCGGTGCCCCTGCTCCGCCCATTCGCCCAACTCGCCGATATCTCCGAGCACCAGGACGGTGCGACCGGAAAAGCCGGCCAGTATATCAACGGCAGCGCACATGGAGGTGGGGTTCGCGTTGTAAGTGTCATCGATCACGCGCATGCCGTTGCTGGCCAATTGCGCAACGGTGCGCCCCTTGACCGGTTGCACCGCGCCAAGGCCGGAGGCGATACCAGGCAGCGACACACCCAAGGCATGGGCAGCCGCCGCGGCGGCCATTGCGTTAGCGACGTTATGGGTGCCGAGCAGGTTCAGTTGAACGCGCTCCACACCTTCAGGACTGTGCAGATTGAACGCCGGGCAACCACGAGCATCGGTGGCCAGGTCACTGGCATGGAAATCTGCCTGAGTGTTGCTCAGGGCGAACGTCAGCACCTTGCGGGCGCCTGCGCGGGCTTTCCAGATGCCAAACGCCTTGTCATCGAGGTTGAGCACGGCGACGCCATCGGCCGCCAGCCCTTCGATGATTTCGCCCTTGGCCTCAACGATTTTCTCCGGCCCGCCGAACTCGCCGACGTGGGCGGTCCCTGCGTTGTTGAGGATTGCCACGTGTGGCTTGGTCAGCCCCACGGTATAAGCAATTTCACCCAGACGCGAAGCGCCCAACTCGATTACCGCCGCGTTGTGTTCCGGGGCGAGTTCCAGCAGGGTCAGCGGCACGCCGAGGTCGTTGTTCAGATTGCCACGGGTCGCCAGGACCGAACCGCGGGTACGCAGGATGCTTGCGAGCATTTCCTTGACCGTGGTCTTGCCGCTGGAACCGGTGACGGCTGCGACAGGCTTGGTGAACGCCGCACGATTCAGCGCGCCCAACTGGCCGAGGGCCTGGCGGGTGTCCTTGACCAGCAATTGCGGCAAGGTGCTATCGGCGACTTCGCGCTCGACCAACGCCGCGACCGCGCCTTTGGCGGCGACTTCATTCAGATAGTCATGACCGTCAAAACGCGGACCGGCCAGAGCAATGAACAGTTGGCCCGGTTTGATCGCGCGGCTGTCGATGCTGACGCCGTCGAAACTGGCATCGGTGGACACCAGGCGAGCATTCAGCGCACCGGTCAGTTCGCTCAGTTTCAAGGCCTCAAGCATGGGCCACCTCCCAAGCGTTCAAGGCATGATCAGCCTCGACCAGATCGGAAAAGGCATGACGCTCGCCATTGATTTCCTGATAGTCCTCGTGACCTTTGCCGGCCAGGACAATCACGTCGTCCACCGAGGCACTGGCGATCAACCGGGCAATCGCCTGACCACGACCGGCAACGAACTCCACTTTATCCACAGCCGTGAAACCGGCGCGGATGTCATCGAAAATCACCAAGGGGTCTTCGGTACGCGGATTGTCGTCGGTGACCAGCACGCCATCGGCCAGGCGCTCGACCACTTCAGCCATCAGCGGACGCTTGCCGCGATCGCGATCACCACCGCAACCGAACAGGCACAGCAATCGGCCTCTGGCGTGAGGACGCAGGGCCATCAGGACCTTTTCCAGGGCATCCGGGGTGTGGGCGTAATCGACCACCACCAACGGCTGCGAGCCACCGCCCAGTCGCTGCATGCGACCGGCCGGGCCTTCGAGCTTCGGCAGCACCTTGAGGATTTCGTCCAGTGCGTAATCCAGACCGAGCAACGCGCCGACCGCCGCCAGGACATTGCTCAGATTGAAGCGACCGAGCAAAGCGCTACGCAAGAGATGCTCGCCCTGTGGCGTGACCAGCGTGGCGCGCACGCCTTCGTCGTCGAATTGCGCCTGGCGGCAATACAGGTAGGCACTGGAATCTTCCAGGCTATAGGTGATCAGTCGCGACTCGCGCTTGTCCGCGGCCAACTGCCGGCCAAACTCGTCGTCGAGGTTGACCACGCGGCATTTCAAATCATTCCACGCAAACAGCCTGGCCTTCGTTTCGCCGTAAGCCTGCATGGTGCCGTGGTAATCCAGATGATCGCGGGACAGGTTGGTCATCACCGCCACATCGAAGGCCAATGCCGTCACACGGCCCTGGTCCAGGCCGTGGGAAGAAACTTCCATCGCCACGGCTTTGGCCCCGGCCTTTTTCAGGTCCGCCAGGGTCGCTTGCATGGCAATCGGATTCGGTGTGGTGTGCAGACCGCTTTCCAGCGCGCCATAGAAACCGCAACCGAGTGTGCCAACCAGGCCGCAGTGCTGGCCAAGCAGGTCCAGTGCCTGGGCGACCAATTGAGTCACGCTGGTCTTGCCGTTGGTGCCGGTGACGCCCACCAGGTTCAGGTGATGGCTCGGCTCGCCATAAAAACGCCCGGCGATGTCCGACAACTGCGCCGCTAGCCCCTTGACCGGAATCAGCGGCACTTCAGCGATCGGCAGGACCGTGGCGCCTTCGACTTCATAGGCCACTGCAGCAGCACCGCGCTGCAACGCGTCGGCAATGTGCGCACGCCCATCGAACTTCCCGCCCGGCACGGCGAGGAACAGATCACCCGCGCGAACATTGCGGCTGTCCAGGGCGAGCTCGCGAATCAGCAGATCGTGGCCGGCGTGAGGGAAAATCTTGTTCAGGCTCAGAGACATCAGCCGCGCCCTCCATTGGCTTTCAGCGGAACGACCGGTGTAGCGTTCGCTTGTTGAGTAGGTGGCAGGTTGTCCGGCGTAATGTTCATCAGGCGCAGGGTGCCCGACATCACGCGGCTGAACACCGGCGCGGAAACCAGGCCGCCGAAGTAACCGGCCTTGGTCGGCTCATCGATTACGACCACGATGGCGTAACGCGGATCGCTCATCGGGCCGAAACCGGCGAACAGCGAACGGTAGGAGTTCTCGGCGTACCCCTTGGTACCAACCGATGTTTTACGAGCGGTACCGGACTTGCCGCCCACGTGATACGCCGGCACTTGCGCACGGAACACGCCGCGCGGGGCCTCGATCACTTGTTGCAGCATGCCTTGCATGGTTTTCGCGACGGCCTCCGGCAGCACCTGGGTAGTCTGCGGCGGCTTGTCGGTCTTGATCAGCGTCAAAGGTGCGAGGCGACCGTTGTTGGCCAGGGCCGAGAAGGCGTGGACCAACTGGATCGCGGTCACGGAGATACCGTAGCCGTAGGACAGCGTGGCGGTTTCTGCCTTGCGCCATTCACGGTAGTTCGGCAGGTTGCCGACGCGCTCGCCCGGGAAGCCCAGGCCGGTGTCCTGGCCAAGGCCGACTTTCTGCGCAAGGCGGAAAATCGTTTCGCCGCCGATGTCGAACGCGACCTTGCTCATGCCGACGTTACTGGAGTTGATCAGAATGCCGGTCAGGTCGAGCACCGGGCCTTCGGTCTTGGATACGTCCTTGATGGTGTACTTGCCGATCTGCAACGAGCCCGGATACACCTCGACAGTGTCGCTCGGCTTCCAGCGGCCGGTTTCGATCGCGGCGCTCATCGAGATCGCTTTCATGGTCGAACCGGGTTCGAACACGTCGATCATCGCGCGGTTACGCATCATTGCCGGCTGCAGGTTGCGACGGTTGTTCGGGTTGTAGGTCGGCTGGTTGACCATCGCGAGAATCTCGCCGGTCTTCACGTCCATGATCACCAGGCTGCCGGCCTTGGCGCCGTTCTCGATGATCGCGTTGCGCAATTCGCGGTTGGCCAGGTATTGCAGGCGCAGGTCAATGGACAACGCCAAGGGCTTGCCGGCCTTGGCGTTTTTGGTGACCTGGACATCCTTGATCAGCCGGCCGCGCCGGTCCTTGATCACCTGGCGCTTGCCGGGGACCCCGGCCAGCCATTCGTCGTAGGCCAGTTCGACACCTTCACGACCGTGATCGTCGATGTCGGTAAAACCGACCATATGGGCGGTGACTTCGCCGGCAGGATAAAAACGCCGGAACTCTTCGATGCCGTAGACACCCGGCACCTTCAGGTCGAGCACGGCCTGCCCCTGCTCCGGCGTCAGCCCGCGCACCAGGTAGATGAATTCTTTGTTGGCCTGGGCTTCAAGACGCTCGGTCAGGGCTTTGGGATCTTGCCCCAGCGCTGCGGCCAGTGCTGGCCACTTGTCTTTCTCCAACTGCATTTCCTTGGCGTTGGCCCACAGCGTGGTCACCGGGGTACTGACAGCCAAAGGCTCGCCGTTACGGTCGGTGATCAGACCACGGTGAGCCGGAATCGGAATATGACGCACACTGCGCGCATCGCCCTGACCTTTAAGGAAGTCACGGTCGACCACTTGCAGATCGATGATGCGCCAGCAGATAGCAGCCACCATGACGCCCAGCAAACCCAGGACCACACGGAACCGCCAGGGAAAGAGTGCACCTTCGAGTTTCATCATGGCGCCACCATCTTCACGTCAGCGGCACCGGGGATGTGCATTTTCAATTGTTCGGTGGCCAGCACTTCGATACGGCTGTGGGCGGTCCAGGTGCTCTGTTCCAGAATCAACCGGCCCCACTCGGCTTGCGCCTTGTCGCGCACGCTCAATTCGTTGTACAGCGTGTTCAACAACTGGCGATTCCAGTGGGCGCTGTAAGACACGCCGATGGCCGAAACGAGCACGGCAACAAACAGCAGCAGCATGAAAAAGCTTCCGCCGGGCAATGGCTTGGCGAAAAGCTTGCTCACCGCAGCTTCTCCGCCACACGCATGACAGCACTACGGGAACGTGGGTTGGCTTTGAGTTCGGCGTCGGAGGCCGTCTGCGCTTTGCCATGGACTTTGATTTTCGGTTCGAAGGCGACGTGCCGAACCGGCAGGTTGCGCGGCAGGTTGTCGGCTTCGCCTTTCACCAGCTTGCGCATGAACAGTTTGACGATGCGATCTTCCAGCGAATGAAAGCTGATCACCACCAGGCGACCACCCACTTCCAGGCACTCCAGCGCGGCTTCGAGCCCGGTCTCCAGATCGCCCAGTTCGTTGTTGACGTGAATACGCAATCCCTGGAACGCACGGGTTGCAGGGTTCTTGCCCTTTTCCCACGCCGGGTTGGCGACCTTCAGGACTTCCGCCAGGTCACCGGTGCGCTCGAATGGCTTGATGTCGCGGCGCTCGACCACGGCACGGGCCATGCGACCGGAGAAACGCTCTTCGCCGTATTCCTTGAACACACGGGCGATTTCTTCCACGGGTGCGGTGTTGACGAATTCGGCGGCGCTGATGCCACGGGACGGATCCATGCGCATGTCCAGCGGACCGTCGTTGAGGAAACTGAAACCGCGCTCAGGGTCGTCGAGCTGAGGCGAGGATACGCCAAGATCCAGCAGAACGCCGCTGACCTTGCCGGCCAGACCGCGCTCGGCGACTTCCGAACCGAGTTCGGCAAAGCTGCGCTGCACAACGACAAAGCGGCCGTCTTCGGCCGCTAGCGTCTGCCCGGTGGCAATCGCTTGTGGATCTTTATCGAATCCCAGCAACCGGCCGTCGGGGCCGAGCTGGCTGAGAATCAACCGGCTGTGCCCGCCGCGCCCGAACGTGCCGTCCAGATAGCAGCCATCAGGACGTACGGCGAGAGCCTCGACGGCTTCGTCAAGCAGTACGGTGATGTGGTTAAAGCCGCTATCAATAGTCACAGGATCAAATCACGCAGTTCGTCAGGCATAGCGCCCGGTTGTTGAATAGCAGCCAGGTCAGCGGCAGAAACCGCGTTCCAGGCATCCTCGTCCCACAATTGGAACTTGTTCAGTTGGCCTACCAGCATTGCGCGCTTATCCAACTTGGCATATTCACGAAGACGCGGTGGAACCAGGAAACGACCACTGCCATCGAGCTCAAGGTCGACGGCATTACCAATCAGTAAACGTTGCAGGCGGCGGTTCTCTTCGCGAAGCGAAGGCAGTGCGCGCAGTTTGGTTTCAATAATTTCCCACTCATCGAGGGGGTAAACACACAAACAAGGATCAACGGCATCAATTGTTACGATCAATTGACCGGAACTACGCGAATCGAGCTCGTCACGGTACCGGCTCGGCATTGCGAGACGGCCCTTTGCATCGAGACTGATAGCGTTGGCTCCGCGAAACACGTCAGCGTTTCTCCAAATTCTAGCGTTTTGAGTTCAAAAAACCCACTTCATGCCACTTTCCGCCACTTGCGCACACTATAGGAATGCGCCCACCACACCGTCAAGGCGCGGATCAAAGGAAAACCCTTACAGAACTGAGATTTAGGAGCATTAAAGGAGGGGCAACGAGAATCCGGCACATGAAACTGCCCGATAACTTGAATCAGCGCAGGAGGCTGCATTCGGAAGTTAAAGTAATTTATTAAGAGTAAGATTTTTTCGGTATTACAAAAGTGGTTCTGCTGACGATTGTGCAAGGAGGGAAATGGCTACTACGTGGAGTTTATGCGACCACCCCAATTATGGGCTCATTGCTGCCACCAACGCCCTGCTCAACAATTCAAGCAGAGGAGAAAAAAAGGTGGAGAGTCGATCTGTAAGCCGGGTTCTGTCTTGAACAGTCATTCGTCTACGATGGCCATCACTGGACATCTTTAGCAACCTACCCGGTCCCAGCGCGGGCCACGCCTTGGGACCCTATTTGGTCTTGCTCCAAGTGGGGTTTACCTAGCCACGAACTGTTACCAGACGTGCGGTGCGCTCTTACCGCACCTTTTCACCCTTACCGGCGCCGAAGCGCTTAGGCGGTTATTTTCTGTGGCACTTTCCGTAGGCTCACGCCTCCCAGGCATTACCTGGCACTTCGCCCTATGGAGCCCGGACTTTCCTCCCCCCCCTAATTTTCATAGGGGGCAGCGACTGTCCGATCGACTCTCCGCCGCAAAGGTTACCGGCAGAGCGCCCGAAGAACAAGCGCTAAGCGCCCTTGAGCACGCCTGCGCATCGGGTTTTACTCGCCTTTCTGTTTATCCAGGGCAATCTGGTACAGCACATTCTTTCGCTCGCCGGTGATTTGCGCTGCCAAAGCCGCCGCCCGCTTGAGCGGCATTTCTTCGAGCAACAGGTTGAGGATGCGCATCGCCTCACTGCTGACGGCGCCCTCCTCCTCGGGGGCAGACCAGCCCGCCACCAACACCACGCACTCGCCGCGCTGCTGATTGCTGTCCGACTCGACGAACTCGCGCAGCTCAGCCAGCGGCAGCCCCTTGAGCGTTTCAAACGTCTTGGTCAACTCACGGGCAAGCAGCGCCGGGCGCTCGGGGCCGAACACCAGCTCCATGTCTTGCAGGCATTCCAGAATGCGATGCGGGGCTTCATAGAAGATCAAGGTGCGGGGCTCTTCCTTTACCTGCTCCAGACGCGCTCGCCGCCCCACAGCCTTGGCTGGCAGGAAACCTTCGAAAATGAATCGGTCGGAAGGCAACCCTGCCGCCGACAATGCTGCAATCAACGCGCAGGCACCCGGGACCGGCACCACATCGATACCCGCTGCCCGGGCCTGCCGCACCAGGTGATAACCCGGATCGGAAATCAGCGGCGTGCCGGCGTCGGAGATCAACGCCACGTTGTCGCCGGCAAGCAGACGAGTGATAAAGCGACTACCTTCATCCCTCTCGTTATGCTCATGACAGGCTGCCAATGGCGTCGAAATGCCGAAGTGTTGCATCAAGCGCTGGGAATGACGGGTGTCTTCCGCGGCGATCAAGGCCACTTCACGCAGAATCTTCAGCGCCCGCGCACTGATGTCATCCAGGTTGCCGATGGGCGTCGCCACCACATAAAGCGAGCCAGCAGCGGAATTCAAAGCACCTGGAGCAGTCAAAGCGCACACCTCATGATCGGTAAAAGTCGCCATTGTAGCGCGTAGCGAGACTCACGATACGCGCAAGCAAACGCGGTATCGCCGACCGTTTGTGCACTGACGCAACATTTACACCAGCTAAATTGATCGATTCACGCCACTAACATCGCGCCCCGGCCAGTGCTTGGGTACAATTCCACGCTAATTTGATCGAGTATCAGGAACGCTTACATGATCGCTTGCCTGCGGCTGTTATCTGCCCTCTGCCTCGCTGCCTTGCTGGCGGCTTGCGCCAGCTCGCCCTCCTCCAGCCTTGGCGAACTTCCACGGACACCGGACGCCAGTATCGAGCAACTGCTTGCGAAGGCCGCCCAAAGCAAATCACCGGAAGATGCCGCCCTGCTGCGCCTGAGCGCTGCCGACCTGGCCTATCACCAGGGCAATGCCGGCCAGTCCGCGCAAATCCTGCAACAGGTTCCGATCGAGCAGCTCAAGCCGGGCCAACAGATTTTCGCCAGCACCCTGGCGGCTGAACTGGCCATGACCCGCAACCAGCCCAAGGCAGCGCTTACTGCCTTGAGCCATCCGAGCCTGCAGCGCTTGAGCGAACTGCCCGTAGAGCAACAAGTGCGCACCGGCACCGTTCACGCCCGTGCCCTTGAAGCCGATGGCCAGACCCTCGCCGCTGCCCGTGAGCGCATCTTCATTGCCCCGATGCTCAAAGGTGAAGCCGCGAGCAAAAACCACGAAGCCATCTGGACCCTGATCGCTTCGCTGCCGACCGATCAGTTGCAGCCGAACACCACCGACGATCTCGGCGGCTGGATGGCCCTTGCGCTGGCCGTGAAATCCGCCGGCACCCTGGAGCAGCAGCAGGCCGCCATCGATAACTGGCGTGCGAAGAATCCGAAACACCCGGCCGCCATTCAATTGCCGCAGCCACTGACCCAACTCAAGGAGCTGGCCAGCCAGCCCCTGAACAAGATCGCCCTGCTGCTGCCTCAGGACGGCCAGCTGGCCTCGGTTGGCAAAGCGCTGCGCGACGGTTTCATGGCTGCTCACTACCAGGCACAACAGGCCGGGCAAAAGCCACCCGCCATCGAGTTTTATGACAGCTCGCACCTGACTTCCATGGACGAGTTCTACCGCAAGGCCCAGGCCGATGGCGTGCAACTGGTAATCGGGCCGCTGGAGAAGCCGCTGGTCAAACAACTGAGCACCCGCCCGCAATTGCCGATCACCACACTGGCGCTGAACTACAGCGAAGGCGATCAAGGCCCGGCACAGCTGTTCCAGTTCGGTCTGGCCGCTGAAGACGAAGCCCGCGAAGTGTCGCGCCGCGCTCGCGCCGACGGCCTGCATCGCGCAGCCATCATGGTGCCGAAAGGCGAATGGGGCGACCGCGTGCTCAAGGCGTTCAGCCAGGATTGGCAAGCCAATGGCGGCACCATCGTCGTCACCGAACGCGTCGATCAACCGGTCCAGTTGGCCCAGCAGATTGCCGACATGTTCCAGCTGCGTCAGAGCGAAGGTCGCGCCAAGAGCCTGCAAAGCACTGTTGGCTCGCAAGTAGCGGCCCAGCCATCACGCCGCCAGGACATCGAGTTCATCTTCCTGGCCGCAACACCGCAACAGGCCCAGCAGATCAAACCGACCCTGAACTTCCAGTACGCAGGCGATGTTCCGGTCTACGCCACCTCCCACGTGTTCAGTGCCAGCGGTGACGTCAACCAGTACAACGACATGAATGGCATCCGCTTCTGCGAGACGCCATGGTTGCTGGACGCCAACGACCCGTTGCGTCGTCAGGTCACCGCCCAGTGGCCACAAGCCGCCGGCAGCCTGGGGCGTCTGTATGCCATGGGCGTGGACGCCTATCGACTGGCACCGCGCCTGGGCCAGCTCAAGTCTCTGCCGGACAGCCGAATCGACGGTGAATCGGGCAGCCTTGGCATGACTCAGAGCCAGCGTGTCGTACGCCAGCTGCCATGGGCCCAGTTCGCCAATGGCCAGGTCCAGCGCCTGCCGGACACCGCTCGCTGATGCCTGACAGGTCACGCTGGCAAAGCGGTAGGGATGCCGAGCGCCATGCGCTCGAGCATCTTCAACAACAGGGTCTGCGCCTGCTGGCGCAGAACTGGTTGTGTAAACGCGGCGAGCTTGATCTGGTCATGCTAGATGGCGATACAGTAGTATTCGTTGAAGTCCGCTACAGAAAAAACACTCAATGGGGTGGCGCGCTCGATAGCATCGATGGGCGCAAACGGCAAAAACTGATTTTCGCCGCGCAGTATTTTCTTCAGTGCGAGTCGCGCTGGGCCAATTCCCCTTGCCGCTTCGACGTGATTGCCATCGACAGCAATCTCGATCAGTTGAACTGGCTACAGAATGCCTTCGACGGCTGATCGCCGGCATTGCGAACCGGACACTATCACCCAACACTTTTGCTCTTTGCTTTGCGGGCTGCACATTCACGTGCCGAACAGCCGCGCTACTTAAGGTCACACAGATGGACATGCAATCCCGAATTCGCCAGCTTTTTCAGGCCAGTATCGACACCAAGCAACAGGCGATGGAAGTACTTGCACCGCACATCGAGCAAGCCAGCCAGGTCATGGTCAACGCCCTGCTCAACGAAGGCAAAATGCTTTCCTGTGGCAACGGCGGCTCTGCCGGCGATGCCCAGCACTTCTCGTCCGAGTTGCTCAATCGCTTTGAGCGCGAACGCCCGAGCCTGCCGGCCATCGCCCTGACGACCGACAGCTCGACGATCACCTCGATCGCCAACGACTACAGCTACAACGAAATCTTCTCCAAGCAGATCCGCGCACTCGGCCAACCGGGCGATGTGTTGCTGGCTATCTCCACCAGCGGCAACTCGGCCAACATAATTCAGGCGATCCAGGCCGCACATGATCGCGAAATGATTGTCGTAGCATTAACGGGTCGTGATGGCGGCGGCATGGCGTCGCTGCTGTTGCCCGAGGACGTCGAGATTCGCGTACCGGCCAACGTCACCGCTCGTATTCAAGAAGTCCACCTGCTGGCGATCCATTGCCTTTGCGATTTGATCGACAGCCAATTGTTCGGGAGTGAAGAATGACCCCTAATCGCCTTGGCCTGTTGGCCTTGACCCTGTGCCTCGGTATCAGTGGCTGCACCTCGGTCGTGACGGCCAGCCGTGAAGCACCGATTGAAGATGACCGCGGTACTCGCACACTGGGCAGCAAGATCGACGACTCCCTGATCGACACCAAGGTTGGCGTGAACGTCGCCAAGGCCGATCCGGCCCTGGACAGGGATTCGCACATCGTCGTCACCAGCTTCAACGGTGTCGTGCTGCTTGCCGGGCAAACGCCACGCGCAGACCTCAAGGCCAAGGCTGAACAGGCCGCTGCCGCGGTCCAGCGTGTGAAGCAGGTGCACAACGAACTGCAAATCCTGCCACCCTCCTCGTTGCTGGCACGCCAGAACGACACCTGGCTGACCACCAAGATCAAGACCCAGATGCTCGCCGATGCGAACATCCCCGGCTCGCGCATCAAGGTCGTCACTGAAAACGGCATCGTCTACATGCTGGGTCTGCTGACCAAGCAGGAAGCCGCGCAGGCGACCAACCTGGTGCAAGGGGTTTCCGGTGTGCAGAAGATTGTGAAGCTGTTCGAGTACATCGACTGATCTACAACCTGTAGGAGCGAGCTTGCTCGCGATGGACGTTTGGCGAATGCGTTCATTCAGACTGCACGCGTCATAGTTCACGTCCATCGCGAGCAGGCTCGCTCCTACAACGTAATAAAAAAGGCGATCCTTGCGGATCGCCTTTTTTATTACTTGACCACTTTCAGACTGGGCCGACCGCTTGGACGCGGCGGCTCGCTGTCCGGTGGTGGAAGATCGTCATCCGGTTCGATCTCTTCGTCCTCGCCCATCGGCGATTCCAGATCAAACACCATGCCCTGGCCATTCTCCCGGGCGTAGATTCCCAGGATCGAAGCGATTGGCACGTACAGGGTGTGCGGCACGCCACCAAAGCGCCCCTCGAAGCTGACCGCCTCGTTATCCATGTGCAAGTGACGCACGGCTTGTGGCGATACGTTCAGGACGATCTGCCCGTCACTGGCAAACCCCTGTGGAACCTGTACCGACGGGTACTCGGAATTGACCAGCATGTGCGGGGTGCAATCGTTGTCCACAATCCACTCATAGAGCGCGCGGACCAGATAAGGTCGACTGGAGTTCATAGCGGCTCCTTAAGCCTTAGCGCATGTCGCGTTCGACACCAGACAGACTCGCCTGGAAAGCCTCACGCGCAAACTGGCGCTCCATATAATCAAGCAGCGGCTTGGCTGGCCGCGGCAGTTCTATACCCAGAATCGGCAATCGCCAGAGTATTGGCAGTAGGCAGCAATCCACCAGACTTTGTTCCTCACTGAGGAAAAACGGTTTGTCGGCGAACAGCGGCGACACACCCGTCAGGCTTTCGCGCAACTCTTTGCGGGCCACGGCACGGGCCGCCTCCTTGGTCCGCGAATCCAGAATCAGATCCACCAGGCCACACCAGTCACGCTGAATGCGGTGCATCAGCAGGCGACTGTTGGCACGCGCCACGGGATAAACCGGCAGTAGCGGCGGGTGCGGGTAACGCTCATCCAGATATTCCATCACCACAGTCGACTCCCACAACGCCAGGTCGCGATCGACCAGGGTGGGCAAGCTACCGTAAGGGTTCACTTCAATCAGTTTAGGTGGCTGGCGTCCAGCTTCCACGTAAATGATCTCGGCGCTGACACCCTTCTCTGCCAGTACGATGCGCACTCGGTGGGAATAGTGGTCGGCGGGGTCGGAGTAACAGGCCAACCGATTGGTCACGCCCATGGCGATCCTCCTCGCTTGTAGAAATAATCGAACGCGGAAAAACGAGCGCGCCCAGAGGGCGCCTCCCGTAACGACTGGATAACCAGTTTCGCTACATCCTCAGAGGCACCCTTGGGCGCGCGCGATTAACAGCAATAGCTTGAAGCTTTATCAGTGCACGTCTTTCCAGTATTCGCGCTTGAGCAGGTAAGCGAATACAAAGAAGAACGCCAGGTACAGCAATACATACGTACCGATGCGCTGATGTTGCAGCTTAACCGGGTTAGCCGAGTAAGCCAGGAAGGTTACCAGATTCTTGACCTTCTCATCGAACTGCTCTGCAGTCAGGGCACCGCTTTTCGGCACGATGGTCAACTGATCGCACGCTTCATGGGTCAGCGCCGTACCGGTCAGAGGATCATATTGCTTCTTGCCGTCTTCGACGATCTGAACCTGTTTGCAACCAACCACCTGGCGACCTTGCAGGCCGGCCAGGACGTTAGGCATACCCACGTTCGGGAAGACCTTGTTGTTCACACCCCATGGGCGCGCCGGATCTTCGTAGAACGACCTCAGGTAACCGTACAGCCAGTCAGTACCGCGAACACGGGCAACCAGGGTCAGGTCCGGTGGCGCCGCGCCAAACCAGGTCTTGGCGTCCGCCGGCTGCATGCCGATGCTCATGTGGTCGCCGATCTTGGCTCCGGTGAACATCAGCTTCTCCATCATCAACTCATGGGGAATGCCCAGGTCGTCGGCAACACGCTCGTAGCGCTGAAACTTGGCACTGTGGCAACCCATGCAGTAGTTGGCGAACGTACGCGCGCCGTCTTGCATGGCTGCTTTATCGGAAACGTCGATGTCGACTTTTTCCAGCTCGGGGCCACCGTGTTCAGCTGCGAAAGCGAACACTGGCAGCGCGGCAAGCATCAATACAGCAAATAGTTTTTTCATCAGCCAGTCACCCTTTCCGGAACCGGTTTGGTCTTCTCGAGCCTGGTGTAGAACGGCATCAGAATGAAGTAGGCGAAGTACAGGAAGGTACACACCTGCGACAGCAGCGTACGCTCAGGGGTTGGGGCCAATACGCCCAGCACGCCCAGGATCACGAACGCGATGCAGAACACCCAGAGCCAGATCTTGCTCAGCCAGCCCTTGTAGCGCATCGACTTGACCGGGCTACGGTCCAGCCATGGCAGGACGAACAGCACGGCAATGGCAGCACCCATGGCGATCACACCCAGGAGCTTGTCCGGAATCGCACGCAAGATGGCGTAGAACGGGGTGAAGTACCAGACCGGAGCGATGTGCTCTGGGGTCTTGAAGGCGTTCGCCACTTCAAAGTTCGGCTTTTCGAGGAAGTAGCCGCCCATTTCCGGGAAGAAGAAGACGATCGAGCAGAAGATGAACAGGAACACCACCACACCGACGATATCTTTCACGGTGTAGTACGGGTGGAAGGCAATGCCGTCCAGCGGTATGCCGTTTTCGTCCTTGTGCTTCTTGATGTCCACACCGTCCGGGTTGTTCGAACCCACTTCGTGCAACGCCAGGATGTGCAGCACCACCAGACCCAGGATAACGATCGGCAGGGCAACCACGTGCAAGGCGAAGAAGCGGTTCAGGGTAATGCCGGAAATCAGGTAGTCACCACGAATCCACTGGGTCAGGTCGTTGCCGATGACCGGGATCGCACCGAACAGCGAGATGATCACCTGGGCACCCCAGTAAGACATCTGGCCCCACGGCAGCAGGTAGCCCATGAAGGCTTCGGCCATCAATGCCAGGTAGATCAGCATGCCGAAAACCCACACCAGTTCACGCGGCTTCTGGTACGAACCGTAGAGCAGGCCACGGAACATGTGCAGATAGACCACGATGAAGAACGCCGAAGCGCCGGTGGAGTGCAGCAGACGCAGGATCGAGCCGTACTCGACATCGCGCATGATGTATTCGACGGAAGCAAACGCCTCCTCCGCCGACGGGTTGTAGCTCATGGTCAGCCAGACACCGGTAACGATCTGGTTGACCAGCACGAGCAGTGCCAGGGAGCCAAAGAAGTAGAAGAAGTTGAAGTTCTTCGGAGCGTAATACTTGCTGAGATGGTCTTCCCACATCTTGGTTGCGGGAAAGCGTGCGTCAACCCAATCCATGAACTTGCTCATCACGCTTTCTCCGTATCGACGCCAATGATAATGATCTCATCGGTCTCATAGGAATGCGGGGGAACTGGCAGGTTCAAAGGCGCAGGTTGCGACTTGTAGACGCGACCAGCCAGATCGTAGTGGGAACCGTGGCAAGGGCAGAAATAACCGCCCACCCAGTCTTTACCCAGATCCGCAGGTGCCACTTCAGGACGGAAGGTCGGCGAGCAACCCAGGTGCGTGCAGATACCAATCAGCAGCAGAACCTCAGGCTTGATCGAACGGGTTTCCGGATCAACGTAAGTCGGTTGTGTCGAGTTCTTGGAGGTCGGATCAACGAGCTGGCCCTCGATCTTCTTCAGATTCCCCAGGATTTCCGGTGTACGGCGGACAATGAACACCGGCTGACCGCGCCACTCAGCAATCATCTGCTGGCCTGGCTCGACTTTGCTGACATTCACTTTCACCGGTGCACCTGCGGCTTTCGCCTTGGCACTGGGAAACCATGACCCCACGAACGGGACCGCAGCCCCCACCGCTCCTGCAGCACCCACCACGGATGTGGCTGCTACCAAGAAGCGACGCCGGCCTGCATTCACGCCGTCATTGCTCATTCAGTCCTCTCCCATCAGCTTTGTGGCCTGTTAAATCAGGCATCTACTAAGTAAATCTATGTACTTATAAAAATTTTGCCGAATGGTAATGAAAAGCCCCAATCCTGACAAGGTAATTACCGGAGCCCATCACCCCCAAGCCTTGTAGTATAGGGCGCCTACGGATGTGGCAAGTTGTCACAGCGCAATTCTTTGATAAATCGCAGACATAAAAAAACGCCCAGCTCCGTGAGGATACTGGGCGTTCTTTTTTGAACGTGAAAGCGAATTAACGCTTCGAGTACTGCGGACGCTTACGCGCTTTACGCAGACCGACTTTCTTACGTTCAACTTCACGAGCATCGCGGGTTACGAAGCCGGCTTTACGCAGGGCGCTGCGCAGAGTCTCGTCGTAGTCCATCAGAGCGCGAGTGATGCCGTGGCGGATTGCGCCAGCCTGACCACTTACACCACCGCCGATCACGGTGACGTAGATGTCGAACTTCTCGACAGTCTCAGTCAATTCCAGCGGCTGACGAACTACCATGCGGGCAGTTTCGCGGCCGAAGAAATTATCCAGCGAACGATTGTTGATGGAGATGTTACCAGTACCCGGACGCAGGAAAACGCGTGCGGTTGCGGTCTTGCGACGGCCAGTGCCGTAATTTTGAGTCGCCGACATAATGAACTATTCCGTTAAATCTTCAGTTCTTGGGGCTGCTGAGCAGTATGAGGGTGTGCAGCGCCCGCATAGACTTTCAGCTTACGGTACATGTCGCGACCCAGCGGGTTCTTAGGCAGCATGCCTTTGACCGCGGTCTCGATCACGCGCTCAGGGGCCTTGGCGATCAGCTTTTCAAAGTTGATCGACTTGATGCCGCCCGGGAAACCGGAGTGGGAGTAGTACATTTTGTCAGTGGTTTTAGCACCGGTAACACGGATCTGCTCGGCGTTGATTACGACGATGTAGTCGCCGGTGTCAACGTGAGGAGTGTACTCAGGCTTGTGCTTGCCACGCAGACGGCTCGCGATTTCGGTGGCCAGACGACCCAGGGTCTGACCAGCAGCGTCGACGACAAACCAGTCGCGCTTTACTGTTTCCGGTTTAGCAGTAAAAGTTTTCATTCTTTATAGCCTCAGGGGCCGCCCTGTAAATTAGACGGCGGATCTTACTGAATAGTGCGTACTTTGACAAGTCAAAGGCAGCCGGATACAGACGCTTTCGGGGGCTCGGGTCGGCGCGTCCGTTCAACGGCAAGATTCTTCGGCGGCGGCGCATCACTTCCACTGCAGAAAGAGGTGCGCAATTATGCAGATTGCGAAAAATAATTCAACCTGCTTTTATGATTGTTTTGCCCAAGGAGCACCCGATGGATTATCGCCAGCTAGGCCGAACGAACCTGAACGTGAGTGCCATCTGCCTCGGAACCATGACCTGGGGCGAGCAAAACAGCGAGGCAGACGCCTTCGCCCAGATTGAGCGGGCCAAGGCTGCCGGGATCAACTTCATCGACACCGCCGAAATGTACCCGGTGCCACCCAAGGCCGAAACCTACGCCACCACCGAACGCTATATCGGCAATTACTTCAAGAGCCGCGGCGACCGCGCCGACTGGATCCTGGCCAGCAAGATCGCCGGCCCCGGCAACACCATCGACTACATCCGCGATAAAAACCTGCGACACAATCGACAGCACATCACCGAAGCGGTGGATGCCAGCCTCAAGCGCCTGCAGACCGACTACATCGACCTTTACCAGTTGCACTGGCCGGAGCGCAGCACCAACTTCTTCGGCCAACTCGGCTACAAGCACAAGATCGAAGCCAACCTGACCCCGCTGGAGGACACCCTCGAAGCGCTGGACGAGCAGGTCCGCGCCGGCAAGATCCGCCACATCGGCCTGTCCAACGAGACGCCATGGGGCACCATGCGTTTTCTCGCCCTGGCCGAAGCCCGAGGCTGGCCGCGCGCCGTGTCGATCCAGAACCCGTACAACCTGCTCAACCGCAGCTTTGAAGTCGGCCTGGCGGAAATCGCCATCCGCGAGCAATGCGGCCTGCTCGCCTATTCGCCACTGGCGTTCGGTTTCCTGTCAGGCAAGTACGAAGGTGGCGCCCGCCCGCCAAAAGGTCGCCTGAGCCTCTACAGCCGCTTCAGCCGCTATTTCAACCCGCAGTCGGAAGCGGCCTGCAGCCGTTACGTGGCATTGGCCCGCGAGCACGGTCTGGACCCGGCGCAAATGGCCCTGGCGTTCGTGACGCAGCAGCCGTTCGTGACCAGCAACATCATTGGCGCCACGACCATGGAACAACTGGAGAGCAACATTGCCAGTTTCGATCTGAAACTGTCGGAGGAAGTGCTGGAAGGGATCGAGGCGATTCACAAGGATCATCCGAATCCGGCGCCATAACCCCCCACTTGTAGGAGCGAGCTTGCTCGCGAAAAACCTGAGCACACCGTTGGGTGTCAGGTTTTCAACGTTATCGTTGACGACCATCGCGAGCAAGCTCGCTCCTACAATGATCTGGCAATAATCTCCTTCATGATCTCGTTAGTCCCGGCATAGATCCGCTGCACCCGCGCATCCGCCCATGCCCGTGCGATCGGGTATTCCCACATGAACCCGTAACCACCGTGCAATTGCACACACTCGTCGAGCACCTTGCATTGCAGGTCGGTGCCCCAGTACTTGGCCATCGCCGCCGTCGGCACGTCGAGCTTGCCTTGCAGGTGCAGTTCCAGGCAGCGGTCGACGAAGACGCGGCCAATCTGGATTTCCGTGGCCATCTCCGCCAGTTTGAACCGGGTATTCTGGAAATCCGCGATCGACTTGCCGAACGCCTTGCGCTCGCGGGTGTAGTCCAGCGTCCATTGCAGCGCCGCTTCAGCTGAAGCCAGCCCGCCAACGGCCACGGTGAGGCGCTCCTGGGGCAACTCCTGCATCAGGTAGGCAAAACCCATCCCGGCCTGGCCCAGCAGATTTTCCTTGGGTACACGCACGTCCTGGAAGAACAACTCCGAGGTGTCCTGGGCTTTCATCCCCACCTTTTCCAGGCGCTTGCCCTTGTCGAAGCCCGGCGTGTCGGCTTCCACCAGAAACAGACTGGTGCCCTTCGCGCCGGCCTTCGGATCGGTCTTGGCGACGACGATCACCAGATCGGCCAGGTATCCGTTGGTGATGAAGGTCTTGGAGCCGTTGATCACGTACTCATCGCCATCGAGCACGGCCGTGGTTTTCACGCCCTGCAGATCGGAACCGGCGCCCGGCTCGGTCATGGCGATCGCGGTAACCATCTCGCCGGACACCAGTTTCGGCAGGTACTTGTGCTTCAGTGCTTCACTGCCGTAATGCAGGATGTAGGGCGCCACGATGTCCGAGTGCAGGGAAAAGCCGATGCCGGTCAGGCCAAGTCGCCCCACTTCTTCGATCACCACCGCACTGTAGAGAAAGTCCGCCCCCAGACCGCCGTACTCTTCCGGCAGGTGCGAGCAAAGCATCCCCGCCTCCCCTGCCTTGTTCCACAGCTGTCGGTCGATATAGCCTTGTTTTTCCCATTGCGCATGGAACGGCACCGCCTCCTTTTCGAGAAACGTTCGCACGCTGTCGCGGAAAAGCTCGTGCTCGGGACTGAACAAGGTTCTGGGGATCATGCGGCACCTTTTCTTTGTTTTTAGAAGGAGTTGACCTTCAGAGACTATGCCTCGCTTCCGATACAGGACACTGGACACATCCGACAAAAAATAAGACGATCCAGCCGTCTGGTGACCACTTCCCCCTATAAAAATAAAGTTGAATTATGTCTAAGCAAGCCTCCACGCCCCTGCGGCGCGTCAGCATCCTGGCCATCGACCGGGTTTTCGCTTCCACCCTCATGCAAGCCAAGGATTTCTTCCATCTCGCCAGCCTGCGCTACGGCAAACAACTGGGCCAGGGCCTGACACCGGCGTTCGAAACCCGTCTGGTCAGCCCCGATGGCAAACCGGTCAACACCTTCAGCGATGTGATGATTCCGGTGGATGGCGGACTGGAAAACGCCGACATCATCGTTCTTCCCGCGTTCTGGGACGATTTCGACAGTCTCTGCAAACGTTACCCGCAAGTCCTGCCCTGGCTACGCCAGCAACATGCACGCGGTGCCGTGCTGTGCGGCGAGGCCACCGGTGTTTTCTGGCTGGCCGAAGCCGGGCTACTCAATGGCAAGGAAGCGACCACCTACTGGCGCTTCTTCAATGCCTTCGCCGAACGTTTCCCCCAGGTCCAACTCAATCAGGACAAGCACCTGACCGACGCCGACAACCTGTACTGTGCCGGCGGCACCACCTCGGCGTGCGATTTGTACATCTACCTGATCGAGCGCTTCTGCGGTGCCAACGTGTCCCAGGCCGTAGCGCGGGACATTCTGTATGAGGTGCAGCGCAGCTACTCGCCTGGACGCATCGGTTTTGGCGGCCAGAAGCTGCACCAGGACGTGATCATCCTGCAGATCCAGCACTGGCTCGAAGAACACTTCGCCGACAAGTTCCGCTTCGAAGACGTCGCCCGCGAACACGGCATGAGCATCCGCAACTTCATGCGCCGCTTCCAGACCGCCACCGGCGACAAGCCGCTGCATTACCTGCAACGCCTGCGCATCGAAACCGCCAAGGGCTTGCTGTCCGGCAGCCGCAAGAGCATCAAGACCATCAGTTACGAAGTCGGTTACGACGACGCGAGCTTCTTCGCCCGGCTGTTCCGACAGCACACGGAATTGTCACCGAACCAGTATCGGCAGCAATTTCAGCAGGCTGCTTAGCCGGACACAAACCGAATGTGGAAGCGAGCCTGCTCGCTTCCACATTGAATCTTGCGCCGGCCACGCAGTTCTTTAGCTGTGCATTTTCCTACGCAAAAAGCGGAATACAGAGCGCTAGAGCACCCAACCCTGCTCACAGACGCAGCCCCTTAAAAAACTCAATATTTTCCCTGTAAACACCATCAGGGAAGATCATCAATGACTATCGGATCAAGCTACAACTACCCTTCATACATCGCCAAGGAAGCCGCCCGAACAAAGCGCTCGGCTAAAAACAAATGGGCGGCTCGCTTTCCCAATCCGCCGGACTTGTGCTTTGACTATCGTGCACTGGTAGAACAGGAAAACGGCATCGCCAGGGCAACTGACCCGCAACATAAAATCTGCATCATCGGCGCCG
The DNA here is from genome assembly GCF_047304225.1 of Pseudomonas sp. Pseusp3. Classification (NCBI taxonomy): domain Bacteria; kingdom Pseudomonadati; phylum Pseudomonadota; class Gammaproteobacteria; order Pseudomonadales; family Pseudomonadaceae; genus Pseudomonas; species Pseudomonas sp. Pseusp3. The sequence continues at coordinate 22,063 of NZ_JBGLYV010000083.1, forward strand.
GTGTCACGGGCCTGACTGCCGCCAGAGAACTCTATCGCTGCGGCTTTACCCATATCACTCTCATCGAACAATCCACACGCATCGGCGGCAGGCATCTGACCGTTCCCGGTAGCCGAAACTCGGCAGCAAGCCATACACCGTTTGAAATGGGCGCCATGCGCATGCCCTTCTTCAACCGGGCGGATGAGCCACCGACAGAAGGTCGGTCGCTGATGGCTTACTACACCAATCAATTTGAATTGGCGTTTTCAGACTTCGCCAACCCCGGTAGCCAATGGGTCAGCTCGACAGGCATCTATCTCCGGGAGGGCAGCATGGGCGGCGGATCAGCACCGCAAATGTTGATATGGAAAAACGAAGACGGCGTCACACCGCCTCCCGGCGCTGAATTGCAAAAGGTTTATTCCAAGTGGAAAGCCTTTGCCGATCGCATGACCCGCCACGTTGCCGAGCTCTACGCGAGCCAGGAATGGGAAGCTGTATGGGCTTCTATCGTCGAAAAATACGAGAGCGTCTCGTTCCGAGACCTGGTCAGCATGCCGGCACTGGAAGCTTGGGATGACCGCTCACCCGGGGATTTCGGCGGAATGGGAATGTCTGCGCAAGAGTCCGCAATTTTTTACGCGATAGGTATAGGTGACGGTAGTTGGGGAGCTTTTTATGACGTCTGCTGCCTCTACCCTCTGCGTACCGCGATTTTCGGTTTCAGCAGCCAATTGCAACTGATCCATGGTCGAGTGGACTCAAACGGCGATCCACTGGATTCGCCCTACCTGAATAGCGAAGCCGTTTTTGACTCAATGGGGCAGCGTTTCGACAGCCCCCGCTACATCGGCCTCGCCGCGTTGGACGAATGCCTGTTGTTTGTGAAAACCGACGAAACCGGAAAGTCCATCTACGAACATAGCCTCGAAAGAAGCAATGGGCTTCTCACCGACTCATCCGTCACAAAACTGGAAAAGCTGACCAATCAAAAAATACGCGTCCATTACAACTGGAAACACAGTCACCCCGAGCAAATCCGGGAGCAATTTGACGACTTCGACTCGGTCATCATGACACTACCTTCCTGGCTGATTGAAACTCGACTCAAGCTCGAAAATTTCACTCGGGAGATGCTGCCTTTCGAAACGATCAACGCCTACAAGACCGCACACTGGGAAACCAGCTGCAAAGTGTTTGCACCGCTGAAAAAATCATTTCTCTCGAAAAACAAAAACATCCCGCAAGCCATCGTAACCGACAGTTTTATCCACGATGTCTATACCTACCGCTACAACAACAACTACAGCTATGACTGCATCCTGCTGAGTTATACCTGGGAAGATGACGCAACCAAGCTCGCCTCATTCAGCGATAAGGAGTTGGTATCAAAATGCGCCGAAGAGCTGGATCGCATACTCATGAACTCTGCCAACATCCAGGAGAAAATTTCTCCCTACATAGGCATTGATCAAGCGGTGGTTCAGCGCTGGATCACTGATAAAAATGCTCTGGGCTGTGCCAAGCTTTACCGACCGGGCACCTACTACGATGCCGTCGGCCTGATGAAGTACAACCGGGACTTCGCGCATGTCTCAGGCTTGTATTTGTCCGGCGAGTCATTTTCCGTCGACGCCGGTTGGACGGAGCCATGTTTTCGCGGTGCTGTCGATGCAGTGATCCATATCTGCAACAAAACCGCCGCGAACTTCAATGGCGGATTTTCCTTGAGCGACTACCCGCACTACCAACTCAAAACCTGATCACATCCCCGCTCCAGAGCCATGCTCGCAATACATGGCTCTACCTCTCGCGCCTGCTACCCACTGCAATCAAACATCACGTTGATCCATTTTCGGACAAGGACTACGACCTAAACGGAAGTAGCTGACTTACGCCCCATTCCTGATTCCCCTCTTATAAACACGCCATTTAACACCTTGAAAAACAATTAAAAGAGGAACGCCGGAATGACCGAGCCAACAAGCCCTGTTCGTGTAGCAGTCGTGCAATTCGATCCACAAGTCGGCATCGAGAAATGTGTAGGTAATCTGCGGTGCAGCCTGGAATTGGCGCTTGAAGCGGTAAACGGCGGTGCGAATCTCATCGTTCTGCCCGAGCTTTCCAATACCGGCTATTTCTTCAGCAATCGGCAGGATGCCTTCGCCCATGCAGAAGCGGTTCCCGACGGGCCAAGCGTGCAGCGCTGGATCGACTTCGCCCGCGAGCACAACGTTTACCTCGTGGCCGGCCTGGCCGAACGCGACGGCATGCGACTCTTCAACACCGGCGTTCTGGTGGGACCAGACGGTTTTATCGGCAAGTATCGCAAAGCCCATCTGTGGAATATGGAGAAGCTCTGGTTCACCCCCGGCGACCTGGGTTTCCCGGTTTTCGACACACCCATCGGCCGCATCGGGCTGTTGATCTGCTGGGACATCTGGTTCCCGGAGGTGCCTCGGATCCTCGCCCAGCAAGGCGCGGACATCATTTGCAGCCTGAACAACTGGGTCTGGACACCGCCGCCGCTGTTCGACGATGCCGGTAAGTGCATGGCGTCGTATCTGACGATGACGGCCGCTCACGTCAACAACGTATTTATCGCTGCCGCCAGCCGGATCGGCGAGGAGCGCGGCGCGCGCTACCTGGGTTGCTCGTTGATTGCCGGAACCAACGGCTGGCCGATTGGTGCCGTGGCTTCCGCAGACAAACAGGAAATCCTGTTTGCCGATGTCGACCTGACCAACTCCCGCAGCGCGCCCATCTGGAACAACCTGAACGACCTGCATCGTGATCGCCGGGCCGATCTTTACGATCAGATGCTCGGTTACACCCAACACCCTTGCCTCCCACGCTGATCAGGAGGCCTATCGCATGGAAGTTACAACCGACAAAAACCAACCGTCGCGCAAATCGCCGATTGATACAGCCGTCGTCCTGCTAATGATCGGCGCGACACTGCTGATCGTCTGGCTTTCTTTCAGCAACCGGACTTTCTGGGGAGCGCATTGGCCCGGGTACGGTGACATGGTATCGCTGCTACCCGAACCGAGTGCCTGGTTGCGCTGGGTGTTAGGTGACATCAGCGAGGTGGCTTTCTACAAGCACGAGTTCGCCTCGATCGGCCTGCTGGCGGGCGCTTATCTGGCTTACTGGGCGAATCGAACGGGGAAATCCTGGCAAGGGTTTGCCATCTCCTATGGAACCGGACTTTGGCCCTGGCTGGTCACCAGTTCGTTGCTCGGGCTGCTGCTGAGCAATCTGCTGTGGGGCTGGACGGTGACAGCCACAACCTGGCAACCCACATTCGTAGCGTTCGTCTCGCTGCCAGCGGCGATGGTGCTGATGTTTGGCGCAGGCTGGAAAATCACGATCAACGGCGCACTCATGGGCGCCGTACTCGTCACACCGATGTGCCTGCTGATCGTCAACTACGTGTGCCAACCGCTGGCCTTGCCTGCGGTGATCGGCAATGTGCTGGGCATGGCGGTTGCCAGCGTCCTGGCGTTTCTGTTCTGCCGCTATTGGCCGAACCTGGTGAAATCCAGGTCGTCGGAAACAC
>NZ_JBGLYV010000084.1:0-25604 GCF_047304225.1 Pseudomonas sp. Pseusp3
TCTACCGGGGTCTTCACCGGGTTGATCGCTTCGAGATTGCCGCCGTCGGCCGATTGAATCGACTCGGTGACGGTGGTTGGCCCCTTGTAAACGTCGTTGCCGACGGTGACCGGCAGGCTGCCGGAGCTCTGGCCGACGGCGATGGTGATCACCTTGCCGCTGTCGAGGGTCACGGTGACCGGGCCGTTCTGCGCGGTGACCGGTTGGCCTTGGGCATCGGTCAGCGTCGCGGTGTAGGTGATGGTGCCGTTTTCGCTCACCGATGGGGTTGCAGTCAGCGTCACGGTGGTGCTGTCGTTGACGTCGGTGACCGTGGTGGTGACCGGCGTTTTCACCGGGTTGATCGCTTCGAGGTTGCCACCCACTGCGTCCTTGATGGATTCGCTGACAGTGGTTGGCCCCTTGTAAACGTCATTGCCGACGGTGACCGGCAGGCTGCCGGCGCTCTGGCCTTCGGCGATGGTGATCACCTTGCCGCTGTCGAGGGTCACGGTGACCGGACCGTTCTGCGCGGTCACCGGGGCGCCGTTCTTGTCGGTCAGCGTGGCGGTGTAGGTGATGGTGCCGTTCTCATCCACGCTTGAGGTGGCGGTCAACATCACGGTGGTGGTGTCGATCGAGTCAGTGATGGACGTCACTGCTGGCTCTTTACTCAGCACCAGGTTTTCGAAGTTGCCGCCAGTGGTACCGGTGATGGTGGTGCTGACGGTGCTGCCGTTCACATAGACGTCATTGGCCGGGGTCTCGACCACGACGCTGCCAGTAGTCTTGCCGGCTTCGATGGTGATGACCGAGCCATTGCTCAAGGTCACGGTCATCGGCGTGCCGGCCGGGTTGGTCAGGGTCGCGGTGTAGGTGATCTGCCCGCCTTCGGTGATGTTACCGGTGGCAGTCAGGGTCAGCCCGGTGCTGTCCACGGAGTCGGTAATGGTGGTCACGGCCGGCGCGGTGTTCGGCACCAGGTTTTCGAAATTGCCGCCAGTGGCGCCGGTGATGGTGGTGCTGACGGTGCTGCCGTTGACATAGACGTCATTGGCCGGGGTCTCGACCACGACGCTGCCAGTAGTCTTGCCGGCTTCGATGGTAATGACCGAGCCGTTGCTCAAGGTCACGGTCATCGGCGTGCCGGCCGGGTTGGTCAGGGTCGCGGTGTAGGTGATCTGCCCGCCTTCGGTGATGTTGCCGGTGGCGCTCAGGGTCAGCCCGGTGCTGTCCACGGAATCGGTGATGCTGGTCACGGCCGGCGCGGTGCTTGGCACCAGGTTTTCGAAGTTGCCGCCAGTTGTACCAGTGATGGTGGTACTGACGGTGCTGCCGTTGACATAGACGTCATTGGCCGGGGTCTCGACCACGACGCTGCCGCTGGTCTTGCCGGCTTCGATGGTGATGACCGAGCCATTGGACAGGGTCACGGTCACCGGTGTTTGCGCCGGGTTGGTCAGGGTCGCGGTGTAGGTGATCTGCCCACCTTCGGTGATGTTGCCGGTGGCGCTCAGTATCAGCCCGGTGCTGTCCACGGAATCGGTAACGGTGGTCACGGCCGGCGCGGTGCTTGGCACCAGGTTTTCGAAGTTGCCGCCAGTGGTGCCGGTGATGGTGGTGCTGACAGTGCTGCCGTTCACATAGACGTCATTGGCCGGGGTCTCGACCACGACGCTGCCGCTGGTCTTGCCGGCTTCGATGGTAATGACCGAGCCGTTGGACAGGGTGACCGTCACCGGCGTTTGCGCCGGGTTGTTCAGGGTCGCCGTATAGGTGATCTGGCCACCTTCGGTGACGGTGTTGCCGGCCGTCAGGGTGACCGTGGTGGTGTCGACGGTATCGGTGACCTGGGTCACGGCCGGGGTAGTCGGTGGCGTAACTGTGATACCGCTGCCGCCGCTGGTGCCGGTGACGGTCATTTCGATCTGGGTCGCGTCGTTATAAACAGTGTCGTTCGGGACCAATGGCACGTTGACGGTGCCGGTGGTCGAGCCCGCGGGAATCACGATCACCGCGCCGTTGGACAGCGTGACAGTCAGGTCGGTCAGCGGTGCCTGGGTCAGTGTCGCGGTATACACCAGCACGCCACCGGCCTCGGTGATGGTTGGCGTGGCGCTAAGGCTCAGGGTCGACTCACTTGGAGTGTTGGTGTTGGTGTTGGTGTTGGCGTTGGCGGCGGCGGTCTGGCCGCCAGTAGTGTCCTGAGCTATTTGCGCAGCAGAATTGATGCCCGCAGTCGGGAAGCCAATGGTTGGGTCGACGCGGCCAGCGGTGGCGTCGAGCACCACGAAACTGTGACTACCACCCGCGGCACCACCAGAGCCGGCCGCCGTCGGACCCGCAGCGGTGGCTTCAAGGTCTTTGGTCGGGTCGGCACCGGCGGCAATGGCTTGTTGCAGCTCTTCAACGGACGGTGCGGCTTGCGCGGTGGCGGCCGCCAGATCACTGCCGGAGTCCGGGGCGTGCGCGCTCCACTGAGTGTCACGGCCCAGATCGAGGGTACGGCCATCGGCCAGCTCCAGGGACACGGCGCCGGAAAGGCCAGTGTCGATCTGGTCACCGGCGAACAGTTTGTCGCCTTCAACGAGAACGCGGCGGATGCCCTCGGGGGACACCACGAAAACCTGACCGACAATGCTTTTGACGATGGCAACAACACTGCTCATTGAAGACTCTCCGGGGTGTCACGTTCAGTTGACTTCCATGGACCTGATGGCATCTGTCGGCGCCGACCAGTCTGGACGTACATTGCAAAATAGATGCACAAATTTGACGCATCAATTCGTCAATATATTGGCTTTATTTATTTTCGTTATTAACTTTATGCCAAACTATTGACCTTCTTCGAGCCATCCTAAACAATCGTCCCAGTAATGTCACATTGATATTTCAGCTGTGACTCGTCCTCGGTATGTGATCCAGTTCCGCTTTTTGAACTTTCCGACATACGGTCATTCCGCTTGCCATCTTCCGACGCAGCACGTTCTTTTGCTGCGATTCAAGACAAGAAGTCCTGGGAAATTCCTACAATGCGTCCGCCTTTGTTCATGGCTATACCTTTCGCCCTCGCCACGTCTTTCGTCCAGGCACAGTCCTTGCCAGACGCCATGCAACAAGCGCTGGATGTCCATCCGGAGGTCCAGGCAGGCGTCAATAGTCGATTGGCTGCGGACTATCAGTTGAAGGCTGCGAAAGGTGGATACCTGCCACGGGTCGACCTGCTAGGCGGTTATGGTCGTGAGGGCACCGACAGCGTGACTACACGAACGAACGGCAGCAGCAACCACTGGGAAACCCTGAATCGCAGTGAGTCGAGTCTGCGTCTGACCCAAATGGTTTTTGACGGTTTTGCGACGTCCAGCGAAGTAGGGCGTCAACAAGCCGCCGTCAACTCCCGCGCCTATTCGCTGTTAAGTACTTCCGAGCGTACCGGGCTGACCGTGGCCCAGGTCTATCTCGACGTGCTGACTCGTCGCGAGTTCGTGCGTCTGGCCGAGGACAACCTCAAGAGCCACCAACGCATATACGACCAGATCCAGCTGCGCACCCAGCGTGGTGTCGGCAGCGGCGCCGACCTCGATCAGGCGGAGGCGCGGATGGCCCAGGCGCGCAACAATCTGATCACCGAGCAGACCAACCTGGCTGACGCCGAAACCAACTACCTCTCCGCTGTTGGCCAGATGCCGGACCAACTTGAGCGCCCGGCGAGTTTCCTGGCGCTGATGCCGGCCAATCTGAATGAAGCCCGCGCGCAGATGCTGGAAAACAGCCCGATCCTGCGCTCGGCCGAATCCGATATCGCCGCTGCCGAGAAGCAGTACGACACGGCCAAGTCGACTTTCTACCCACGCTTCGATGCTGAGTTGGGTCGCACCGCGGACAACGACATTGATGGTCAGAACGGCCACAACAACGAATGGCAAGCCATGCTGCGCATGCGCTTCAACCTGTATTCCGGTGGCAGCAACAAGGCCGATCTGGAGTCCAAGGCCTACCTGTCGAACCAGGCGCTGGATATCCGTAACAACGCCCTGCGCCAATTGAATGAAGAGCTGGGCCTGGCCTGGAACGCCTTGAACAATGCCAACGCGCAGGTGCCGATCGCCCAGCAGTACGTCGACCACAGCACCGCCGTACGTACCGCTTACCAGCGTCAGTTCAGCCTCGGCGAGCGCACCCTGCTTGACTTGCTCGACAGCGAGAACGAACTGTTCACCTCTTCTCGCCGTCTGGCGGAGATCAAGAACGTTCAGTTATTTACTCAGTACCGAATCAAGGCGACCATGGGCGAGTTGCTCAAGAGCCAGGGAGTGGTCGCACCATTGGCATCCGTTGTGCAGAACGACGTGAAGCCCAAGGTCCAATTGCCCGGTATGAACTGAGCAGGTCCTTCATCGTTCAATTGTCAGCCAAGAGTGCCGAGCGTGGAATCAGAAGTCAGTCGGGTTCAACTCATTCATGATCCGCGCGCGTTGCATGACGATCCGTTGCTGGATGGTCTGCTCGCTCTTTGCATGCTGCACCAGAAGCCTGCCAGCGCGGCAATGCTGACCACTGGCCTGCCGCTCCCCGAGCAACGCTTGAGTGCCGAATTGCTGCCTCGCGCAGCAGCTCGCGCGGGGCTGCAAGGCCGGGTGCTGCAACGCAAGCTGGAGAACATTCCGGCGATTGCCATGCCGGCATTGTTGCTGCTCAAGGACGGTCGCAGTGCCGTCCTGCTTGGCTGGCAAGGCGAAGATCAGGTACGGGTGCTGCTCAGCGAAAGCGATGGCGGTGAGTCCTTGGTCAGCCGTGAGCTGTTGGCCGACGACTACACCGGCAAGGTCTTTTTCGCCCAGCCCCAGCACAAATTCGACGTCAATCACGGCACGCTGATTCCGCGTGCGCGTTCGTGGTTCCGCGATACCCTCAAACGTTCGCGCTGGTTGTACGCCGACGCCATCGCCGCCAGTTTCCTGATCAACATCATCGCCATGGCCGCGCCGCTGTTCGTGATGAACGTCTACGACCGCGTCGTGCCGAACCAGGCCGAAGCGACGCTATGGGTCCTGGCGCTTGGCATCACTGGCGCCTACCTCTTCGACCTGATCCTGAAAAGCCTGCGCAGTCTGTGCCTGGATCTGGCCGGCAAGAAAACCGACCTGATTATCTCGGCCACGCTGTTCGAACGCATCGTCGGCATGGCGATGAAATACCGGCCGGCACGGGTCGGCAGCTTTGCCCAGAACATCCACGAATTCCAGAGCCTGCGCGATTTCCTCGCCTCGCTGACCCTCACCAGCCTGATCGACCTGCCATTCACTATTTTGATTTTTATCGTCATCGCGATCCTTGGCGGGCATCTGGTGTGGATACCGGTGCTGGCGTTCCCGATTGCCCTGGCCATCGGCTATGCCTTGCAGAAACCCCTGGTGGCGACGATGGAACGAACCATGGCGCTGGGGGCCGAGCGTCAATCGAGCCTGATCGAAACCCTGGCCGGCCTGGATGCGGTGAAGGTCAACAACGCCGAAAGTGAACGCCAGTATCAGTGGGAACAGACCATCGGCACCCTCAGTCGCCTTGAGTTGCGAGTGAAAATGCTGTCCGGCCTGGCGATGAATATCACCCTGCTGATCCAGCAACTGGCCGGGGTGATCATGATCGTCTTCGGCGTGTACCAGATCATCGACGGCCACCTGAGCATGGGCGGCCTGATTGCCTGCTACATGCTCAGTGGCCGTGCGCTCAGCCCGCTGGCGTCACTGTCCGGGCTGCTGACCCGCTATCAGCAGGCACGGGTGACCATGACCTCGGTCGACCAAATGATGGAGCTGCCCCAGGAGCGCAACTTCGAAGAGCGTCCGCTCAGCCGCAAGGTGCTGCAGGGCGCCATTGAGTGCCGTCAACTCAACTTCACCTACCCGCAACAGCAGAACCTGGCGCTGAAGAACATCAGCCTGTCGATTCGTCCCGGTGAGAAAGTCGGCATCATTGGCCGAAGCGGTTCGGGCAAGAGTTCGCTGGCGAAACTGCTGGTGGGGCTGTATCAGCCGGATGATGGTTCGTTGTTGGTCGATGGTGTGGATATCCGCCAGATCGACGTCAGCGAACTGCGCTACAACATCGGCTACGTACCCCAGGACATTCAGTTGCTCGCGGGCACCTTGCGCGACAACCTGGTTTCCGGTGCGCGGTATGTCGAGGACGAACTGGTGCTGCAAGCGGCAGAGTTGGCCGGTGTCCACGAGTATGCGCGCCTGCATCCGCAGGGTTATGAGCTGCAAGTGGGTGAGCGCGGGCAGAACCTCTCCGGCGGTCAACGGCAAAACGTCGCCCTGGCCCGTGCGTTATTGCTCAACCCGCCGATCCTGCTGCTCGACGAACCGACCAGTGCCATGGATAACACCGGTGAAGAGCGCCTCAAGCAGCGCCTGGCAGCGGTGATCGAAAACAAGACCATGGTGCTGGTGACGCACCGGGCTTCGCTGTTGTCGCTGGTTGAACGACTGATCGTGATCGACCGCGGGCAGATTCTTGCCGACGGCCCGAAAGCTGCGGTGATGGAAGCGTTGAAGAAGGGGCAGATCAGTGTTGCTTAAGTCGGGTAAGGATTCGATCCGTCGCTACTTCAAAGGCTCTGCTTCGCTGCAGGGCCAGCCGCTGCCGGAGGTCAACAAGGCGCTGATCGAGGATGCGCCGCGTGTGGTGCGGCTGACGATCTGGGCGATCATCGCGTTCTTTGTGTTCCTGATGCTCTGGGCCAACTTCGCGGTCATCGACGAAGTGACCAAGGGCGATGGCAAGGCGATTCCATCGTCGAAGATCCAGAAAATCCAGAACCTTGAAGGCGGTATCGTTTCCGAGCTGTTCGTCAAGGAAGGCCAGATCGTCGAAGCCGGCGCACCGCTGATTCGTCTGGATGACACGCGGTTCGCTTCGAACGTGGGTGAAACGGAAGCCGATCGGTTGTCGATGGTGCTTCGGGTCGAGCGCTTGAGCGCCGAGGTTGACGACCGCCCGCTGAACTTCCCCGAGGATGTACTCAAGGCTGTACCGGGTCAGGCCAAGAGCGAAGAGTCGCTGTATATAAGCCGCCGCCAGCAGTTGCACGACGAGATTGGCGGCTTGCAGGAGCAGTTGATCCAGCGCCAGCAAGAACTGCGTGAGTTCACCTCCAAACAGGCGCAGTACCGCCAGCAATTGGGCTTTCAGCGTCAGGAAATCAACATGTCCGAGCCGTTGGTGGCCCAGGGCGCAGTATCGCCAGTGGAGGTCCTGCGCCTCAGGCGTGCCGAAGCGGAGACCCGTGGCCAGCTCGACGCCACCACCCTGGCTATTCCGCGAGCCGAATCGGCAATCAAGGAAGTACAGCGCAAGATCGACGAAACTCGTGGCAAGTTCCGCAGTGACGCCCTGACCCAGCTCAATGAAGCACGCACTGACCTGAACAAGGCCGAGGCCACCGGCAAGGCCCTGGAAGACCGGGTCAGCCGGACGCTGGTCACTTCGCCGGTGCGGGGTATCGTCAACAAGTTGCTGGTCAATACCATCGGCGGGGTTATCCAGCCAGGCAGCGACCTGGTGGAAATCGTGCCACTGGACGACACCTTGCTGGTCGAGGCGAAGATCCGTCCGCAGGACATCGCGTTCCTGCATCCGGGGCAGGAAGCGACGGTGAAGTTTACCGCCTATGACTACACCATCTACGGCGGGCTGAAGGCCAAGCTGGAGCAGATCGGTGCCGACACCATCACCGATGAAGACAAGAAAACCACCTACTACGTGATCAAGCTGCGCACCGACCGCAGCCACTTGGGCACCGACGAAAAACCGTTGCTGATCATTCCGGGGATGGTGGCGTCCGTGGACATCATCACCGGCAAGAAGACCGTACTCAGCTACCTGCTCAAACCGATCATCCGCGCTCGGGCCGAGGCGCTGCACGAGCGCTAGATCTTCAGTGGATTCACTGACGCCATCGCGGGCAAGCCCGCGATGGCGTCAGTCAAAATCCCAAAAATATGTCAGTAAGTGACAAATAACGTCACGCCGCAATCCACCCAGTCCCTTTTCAATCGCCATATCGTTATTCGTTAACGGTATTTAAATTTCAATTCTTATATCTATAAAGTCAATCTCCTGCGTACCTGTCGACCAATCGGCGCGCCGCACGACACGAACCAACACGGGATCTCCGTGAGTTTCTGATCGACGCGCGCGCCTTTGAGCGTGCCGTGCGTGGGAGTGATTTATGTCTGCAGCTTCAGCTTCGCCAAGCATCGCGCCACAATTCTTTGAAATCCGTCCGTTCAGCGGAGCGGTGGGCGCGGAGATCATCGGTCTCGACCTGTCCCGCCCGCTCAATGATGACGATTTTGCCCGCATTCACCGTGCGCACCTGGACCATCATGTGGTGGTGTTCCGCGACCAGCGCATCACCCCAGAACAGCACATCGACTTCAGTCGTCGTTTTGGCGTGTTGCAGATCCATGTGCTCAAGCAGTTCCTGCTGGCAGGGCATCCGGAAATCCTCATCGTTTCCAACATCGTCGAAAACGGGCAGAACATCGGCCTGGGTGACGCCGGCAAGTTCTGGCATTCCGATCTCTCCTACAAACAACTGCCGAGCCTGGGCTCGATGCTGCATGCCCAGGAGCTGCCATCGGAGGGCGGCGACACGCTGTTCGCAGACATGCACAAAGCCTGGAACAGTCTGCCCGAAGCGCTACGCAATGCAGTTGAAGGGCGCTCGGCGGCGCACTCCTATACGGCGCGTTACAGCGAGACCAAATTCGAAGGCAACTGGCGCCCGACCCTGACTCCGGAGCAGCTCGCCCAGGTCGCCGAAGTGGTGCACCCGGTCGTGCGTACCCACCCGGAAAACGGTCGCAAGGCCTTGTTCGTCAGCGAGGGCTTCACCACCCGCATCGTTGGCCTGCCGGAGGATGAGAGCCAACAACTGCTGGCCGAGCTCTACGCCCACAGCGTGCTGCCGCAAAACATCTACCGCCATCAATGGCAGCCCCATGACCTGGTGTTCTGGGACAACCGTTCGCTGATCCACCTAGCCGCCGGATGCCCCAGTCATCTGCGCCGCAAGCTGTTTCGCACCACCATCCAGGGCGATGCGCCTTTCTGATTTGTCGGAGATCTGATCATGTCCAAACGTCTTCCATTTGCACCGCTGGCTGCGGCCATCGGCCTGGGTTTCAGCCTGATCGCCGGCAGCCTGGTGGCGCCGCCCGTGGCTCATGCCGAAGGTGAAATCCGCATCGCCGAACAGTTCGGCATCGTTTACCTGCTGCTCAATGTGGTGCGCGATCAGAACCTGATCGAGAAATACGGCAAGCAGGAAGGCATCGACATCAAGGTCGACTGGACCCAGCTCTCGGGCGGCGCGGCGGTCAACGACGCGTTGCTCGCAGGCTCGATCGACATTGCCGGCGCCGGCGTCGGTCCGTTGCTGACCATCTGGGACCGCACCCACGGCAAGCAGAACGTCAAGGCCGTGGCCTCCCTCGGCAACTTTCCGTACTACCTGGTGAGCAATAATCCCAAGGTCAAAACCATCGCTGACTTCACCGAGAAGGACCGCATCGCGGTACCGGCGGTGGGTGTGTCGGTGCAGTCGCGCTTCCTGCAATACGCGGCGGCCAAACAGTGGGGCGACAAGGAGTTCAATCGCCTCGACAAGTACACCATCGCCGTCCCACATCCTGATGCCACGGCTGCGCTGGTGGCCGGCGGCACCGAGCTGAGCGGGCACTTTTCCAACCCACCGTTCCAGGATCAGGAGCTGGTCAATCCCAACGTTCACGTGGTGCTGAACACCTATGACCTGCTCGGTCCGAACTCGCCGACGGTGCTGTTCGCCACCGAGAAATTCCGCAACGAGAACCCGAAAACCTACAAGGCATTTATCGATGCGCTGACCGAAGCGGCGCAATTCGCGCAGAACGACAAGGGCGCGGCAGCCGACACCTACATCCGCGTCACCAAGGCCAGGATCGACCGCGCCGCGTTGCTGAAAATCATCGACAACCCGCAGTTCGAATTCAGCGTCACGCCGAAAAATACTTATCCGTTGGCCGAGTTCCTGTACCGCGTTGGCGCGATCAAAAACAAACCGGATTCGTGGAAGGACTACTTCTTCCAGGACGCCAAGCCACTGCAAGGGAGCTGACCGGGATGAATGCCCCTTTGCAAGACCACACGGTCAGCAAGTCGATCGCGGCAGCCCAGGCGCTGCTGTCGGTCGATAACGTCAGTCTGGAATACCGCACGCCGCAACGCGTGGTACGGGCGACCCATCAAGTGAGTTTCGAAGTGGATCCGGCGGATCGTTTTGTCCTGCTCGGTCCGTCCGGTTGCGGCAAGTCGACGTTGCTCAAGGCCGCTGCCGGCTTCATCCAGCCTGTCGAGGGCGAGATCCGTCTGCAGGGGCAGCGCGTCGATGCACCGGGGCCTGACCGAATTGTGGTGTTCCAGGAGTTCGATCAACTGCCACCGTGGAAAACGGTAAAACAGAACGTGATGTTCCCACTGCTGGCTTCCCGAACCCTGAAGAAAAAAGAAGCTGAAGAGCGAGCGCTGCACTATCTGGAAAAAGTCGGCCTGGCGGCGTTTGCCGATGCCTACCCGCACACCTTGTCCGGTGGCATGAAGGCTCGGGTCGCCATCGCCCGGGCGCTGGCAATGCAGCCGAAAATCCTCCTGATGGACGAACCCTTCGCCGCCCTCGACGCCCTGACCCGGCGCAAGATGCAGGAGGAGCTGCTGCTGCTCTGGGAGGAGGTGCGTTTCACCCTGCTGTTCGTCACGCACTCCATCGAAGAGGCGCTGGTGGTGGGCAACCGCATCCTGTTGTTGTCACCGCATCCGGGCCGGGTGCGGGCCGAAGTCCACAGCCATCAATACGATTTGCACAGTCTGGGTGGCGTGGCGTTCCAGGAATCGGCACGGCGCATCCATCGGTTGTTGTTCGATGAAGGTGATGCGGCGAACGCTGAGCGTGAGCTGGATTTCGCCGACATCCGCATCGCTTATTGAGACAGGTGAGAGGAGGGCCCGATGAGCCATTTATCATCCCCGCGTGAAGAATTCGAAACCGTATTGCCGCCACTGACCAGCGTGCCGCTGGAACGCGAACTGCCTCTCGGCCAACGCCTGTGGCAACAGGGCTGGCTGCGCAAAAGCCTGATCCTGATTTTGCTTGCCGTGTTGTGGGAAGCGGTTGCCCGTTATCAGAACAACGACTTGCTGCTGCCGAGCTTTGTGCAAACCGCTCACGCGTTGTCTGACGGCCTGCTCAGCGGAGAATTGCTGGGCAAGGTATGGATTTCCCTGGTGGTGCTGCTCAAGGGCTACCTGATCGGCATCGTCCTGGCGTTTGCCCTGACTACGCTGGCGGTGTCGACTCAGTTCGGTCGCGACCTGCTGAGTACCCTGACTTCCATGTTCAACCCGTTGCCGGCCATCGCGTTGTTGCCGCTGGCGCTGTTGTGGTTTGGCCTGGGGCAGAACAGCCTGATTTTCGTGCTGGTGCATTCGGTACTCTGGGCCTTGGCGCTGAACACCTACGCCGGGTTCCTCGGGGTCTCGGAAACCCTGCGCATGGCCGGGCGCAACTACGGCCTCAAAGGCATGCGTTTCGTGTTGTTCATCCTGATTCCGGCAGCGCTGCCATCGATCCTTGCCGGCCTGAAGATCGGCTGGGCGTTTGCCTGGCGTACGCTGATTGCCGCCGAGTTGGTGTTTGGTGCTACCAGTGGCAAGGGCGGACTGGGCTGGTACATCTTTCAGAATCGCAATGAGTTGTACACGGACAAGGTATTTGCCGGGTTGGCGGTGGTGATCCTGATTGGATTGCTGGTGGAGAATCTGGTGTTCGATTCGTTGGAGCGAGTGACGGTCAGGCGGTGGGGGATGGTTCGTTGACTGTCTGATTGTGTGAAGTCCGCGCCGGTCTCTTCGCGGGCAAGCCCGCTCGCACAGTGTCTGAATGAAGTTTGCTAGCATTGCGTCTGAATCAATAAAAATCAGGCTTGAGTGCTTTCCATGCAACTACCAGACATGAACCTGTTGGTCGCCCTCGACGCCTTACTCGACGAGGGCAGTGTGGTGGGCGCCGCGCGGCGGATGAACCTGAGCCCGGCGGCCATGAGCCGGACGTTGACGCGCATTCGGGAAGCCATTGGCGATCCGATCCTGGTGCGCGCCGGCCGTGGCCTGGTGCCAACCCCCAAGGCACTGGAATTGCGCGAGCAGGTGCGCAGTGTGGTGGAGCAGGCCGGGTTGCTGTTTCGTTCGGCCGATGCGGTGGAACTGGGTTCGCTGCGGCGGCGTTTCAGTATTCGGGCCAACGACTTTTTTGTCGGCGTCTACGGCGGCAGGCTGTTCGACACCCTTGACCGGCAGGCGCCGCACTGCGAATTGCGTTTCGTCCCCGAAGGCGATGGCGATGATGAGGCGTTGCGCGAAGGGCGGATCGATCTGAGCATCAGCAACACCCGGCCGCTGACCCCCGAAGTGAAGATCCAGAACCTGTTTTCCACCCACTTCGTTGGCCTGGTGCGTGAGGATCATCCGCTGTTGGACGAAGAGATCACGGCAGAGCGCTATGCGGGTTATTCCCATATCAGTATGTCCCGGCGTGGCATTGCCCGAGGCCCGATCGATACCGCGCTCAATGCCCTGGGGCTGGAGCGGCGGGTGGCGGTGATCGCGCCAAGCTTTCATGCGGCAATGTTTGCCTTGCCCGATTCCGACCTGATTCTGCCGGTGCCCAAGGAGGCCTTGCTGAGTGTGCGGCGGCTGGGATTGAAACTGCGCTCGTTCGACCTGCCGATTCCTTTGCCGACGCTGATGTTGACCCAGGCCTGGCACCCGCGCTTCGACAAGGATCCGGCTCACCGCTGGTTGCGTGAAACGCTGAAAACCTGCTGCGATGAGACGTGGCTGGCTGCGCAGCCTGACTGAGGTGAACGCAATTCCCCCCCTGTAGGAGCGAGCTTGCTCGCGAAAAACCCGAGAACACCGCGGGGCACCTGCCAGCCAGCGTTATCGTTGACGTCCATCGCGAGCAAGCTCGCTCCTACAGGGGGTAGGGGTTTTGTATCGTTGCGTCTGGCGCACTTATAACCTGCCGATAAGTTGATTTTCGTCAGGCATCACGCTTCCTAGAATGCTTCGGTATTTCCACTCCGGAGCTTGCAGTTCATGACCTCCCTTACGGCCTCGGCACCTGTCGCCGCGGTCAGCACGGCAATCGCTCCACCCGTCTTCGGCCCGCGGATCATCATCGGCCTGGTGGGCGTGTTGCTGGCAGTGCTGGTGTCGGGCCTGAACGAGATGGTGACCAAAGTCGCCCTGGCCGACATCCGCGGTGCGTTGGCCATCGGCTACGACGAAGGCACCTGGCTGGTCGCCTGTTACACCGCGACCTCAGTGGCGGCCATGGCTTTTGCGCCATGGTGTGCGGTGACGTTCTCGTTGCGGCGTTTCACCCTGTGCGCCATCAGCCTGTTCACCCTGTTGGGTGCGTTGTGCCCCTTCGCCCCGAATTACGAAAGCCTGTTGTTGCTGCGCACCCTGCAAGGCCTGGCGGGCGGTGCATTGCCTCCCATGCTGATGACCGTGGCCCTGCGATTTCTGCCTGCCAACGTGAAGCTGTATGGCCTGGCCGGTTATGCCCTGACCGCGACGTTCGGCCCGGGCCTGGGTACGCCATTGGCCGGGTTGTGGACCGAGTATGTCGGCTGGCAATGGACCTTCTGGCAAATCATCGCCCCGTGCCTGATTGCCATGGCTGCGGTGGCGTATGGCTTACCCCAAGACCCGCTGCGCCTGGAGCGCTTCAAGTCCTTCAACTGGCGCGGTGTGCTGCTGGGTTTTCCCGCCATCTGCATGTTGGTGATCGGCATTCTGCAGGGCAGTCGCCTGGACTGGTTCGAGTCGAACCTGATCTGCGGATTGCTCGGTGGCGGGCTGTTGTTGCTGGTGCTGTTCTTGATCGGCGAGTGGTCGCAGCCGATGCCGTTTTTCAAGATGCAGATGCTCGGCATCCGTAACCTGTCTTTCGCCCTGCTGACCCTGGCGGGAGTGCTGGTGGTGTTGCAGGCGGTGATCATTATTCCGTCCGGCTACCTGGCGCAGGTCCAGGGTTATCGCCCGGTGCAGACCGCGCCGATCATGCTGCTGGCGGCATTACCGCAATTGATTGCGCTGCCGTTGGTGGCGGCGCTGTGCAACTTTCGCTGGGTCGATTGCCGCTGGGTGTTGGGCCTTGGCTTGAGCATGCTGGCGTTGTCGTGCGTCGGCGGCTCGCAACTGACCTCTGCGTGGATTCGCGACGATTTCTATGTGCTGCAATGGCTGCAGATTTTCGGTCAGCCCATGGCGGTGTTGCCGTTGCTGATGCTGTCCACCGGCAGCATCAACCCGATGCAAGGGCCGTTCGCATCGGCCTGGTTCAACACCGTCAAAGGCCTGTCGGCGGTCATCGCCACCGGGGTGATCGAGGCGTTGACCACGGCACGCCTGCATTTTCACTCGACCATGCTGGTCGATCGTCTCGGCAACTCACCGTTGGCCGAACGCGACAGCGCAAGTCTCGCTCATCGTCTGCATGAGCAAGCGGTGGTGCTCACTTCCTCTGATCTTTACCTGTGCATGGCCGGTATCGCCGTGACCTTGATCCTGCTGATTTTCTGGCTGCCGACGCGGATCTATCCACCGCGCGCACCGACCTGAATGCTCCACTGAAACAGAAGGTTTTTATGAACACTCAAGCAAAGCAGAAAGTCGCGGTTGCCATGACCGCCGCATTGGCCGTCGGTGTGTTGCTGTACCTGGCGATGCCCGGCCTGTTCGGCAAGCGTACCCAACAGAACACCAACGATGCGTATGTCTCGGCGGATTTCACCCTGGTAGTGCCGCGGGTCGCCGGGTTTATCCAGCAAGTGCTGGTTGAGGACAACCAGCAGGTCAAGGCCGGGCAGTTGCTGGCACTGATCGATGACCGGGATTTGCGCGCAGCCGCCCAGGCTGCCGACGCCGAAACGCTGGTGGCCAGGGCGCAACTGCAAAACGCCCGGGCGACCCTGGAGCGCCAGGCGTCGGTAATTGCCCAGGCGCAATCCTCGGTGGTTTCGGCCAAGGCGGAAATGGCGTTTGCCGAGCATGAATTGAACCGCTACAACCACCTCGCCGGGGTCGGCGCCGGCACGGTACAAAATGCGCAACAGGCGCAAACGCGCATCGACCAGGCCTCTGCGCGGCTGGCCAATGCCACCGCGGTACTGGCGGCGGAGCGCAAGCAAGTGGAGATCCTCACGGCCCAGCGCGACGCCGCCGAAGGTGGCCTGAAACGGGCGCAAGCGAAGCTGGAAATGGCCAGCTACGAGTTGTCCTATACGAGGATCGTCGCGCCACAGGACGGTATGGTCGGCGAGCGTGCGGTGCGGGTCGGCGCCTACGTCACGCCGGGCAGCAAAATCCTCGCGGTAGTGCCGCTGGCGCAGGCTTATGTGATGGCCAATTTCCAGGAAACCCAACTGACGGATGTGCAGCCGGGGCAGGCTGTGCAAGTGCGCGTTGACAGCCTGGGCGGTGCGGCACTCAACGGTCGTGTCGAAAGCATTGCACCGGCCACCGGGGTGACGTTCGCCGCGGTCAAACCGGACAACGCCACCGGCAACTTCACCAAGGTGGTACAGCGCATACCGGTGAAAATCGTGCTGGAGCCGGGGCAATCGCTGGCCGAGCGCTTGCGGGTGGGGATGTCGGTGGAGGCGAGTATTGATACGGCCACCGCCAAGGCGAAGGAGGTTGTTCAGCGATGAAGATTTTCGTTGATCGTGCTGACGCCTTCGCGAGCAAGCCCGCTCCCACAGTTGACCGCCTTCCCCTGTGGGAGCGGGCTTGCTCGCGAAGAGGCCATCAGCCTCGCCTGACTTTTTCTACCTTGCTTGTGCTGAGCCTGTCAGCCTGCACTGTCGGCCCGGACTTTCACAAACCTCAGCCCACACAAATCACCGAGTGGTCGAAACCAGCAAAGGCAGGTACCAGCCAAGTAATCGCCGAAACGATGGACGAACGCTGGTGGGAGGTGTTCAACGACCCGAAACTCTCGTCCCTCACCCAACGCACCCTGACCGACAACCTCGACCTGAAACTCGCCAGCAGCCGCTTGCAGCAAAGCCGTGCCGTTCGCCAGGTGATCACCGCCGACCGCTATCCGAGTACCGCCGCCACGGGAAGTTACGCCCGAAAACGTAACAGTGGTGAAGGCCTGAGCGACCCGTCAGGGCACAACGGCCAATCCGCGTTCAACCTGTGGGATGCCGGCTTTTCCGCCGCCTGGGAGCTGGATTTGTGGGGCCGCGTGCGCCGGGAAACCGAAGCTGCCGACGCCAGCCTGGAAGTCGCCGAGAACGACCGACGCGGTGTACTGCTGTCGGTGCTGGCCGAAACCGCCCAGGACTACATTCAACTGCGTGGCGTGCAGAACACCCGGCTCGTCACTGAACAGAATCTCGACGTCGCCCGCCATAGCCTGAAGCTTTCGCAACTGCGCCTGGCCGACGGCGTCGCGACGGATCTGGATGTCGCTGAAGCCGCCGCACAGGTGGCGGCCATCGAATCGCGCCTGCCCGCACTGGAGCAGCGCCAGTGGCAACTGATCAACGCCTTGAGTCTGTTGATGGGCGAGCCGCCTCAGGCATTGGCGGCGGAGTTATCCACAGATGCGCCCGTGCCACAAACCCCGCGACAAGTCGCCATTGGCTTGCCCTCGCAGCTGGCTGAACGTCGTCCGGACATTCGCCAGGCCGAAGCACGGCTGCATGCCACCACGGCCAGCATTGGCGTGGCCAAGGGCGATTTCTATCCGCGAATCACCCTGTCGGGGAACATCGGTTCCCAGGCCATGCAACTGAGTGATTTCGGTTCCTGGGGTTCGCGTTCGTTCGGGATCGGCCCGCAATTGAGCTTGCCGTTGTTCGACGGCGGCCGCTTGCGTGGCGTGCTCGATTTGCGTGAAGCACAACAACAGGAAGCGGCTATCGCCTATCAGCAAACCGTGCTGCGTGCCTGGCATGAAATCGATGACCAACTGACCGCCTACAACGCCAGTCAGCTGCGCCGCGACAGCCTGGCCGAGGCCGTGCGCCAGAACCGCATTGCGCTGGACACCGCGCAACAGCAGTACGTTGAGGGCGTGGTGGATTTTGTCACCGTACTCACCGTGCAAGGGGCGTTGCTGGCCACGCAGGAGCAGTGGGTCGAGAGTTCGACTGGCGTGTCGCTGGCGGCCGTCGGGTTGTACAAGGCGTTGGGTGGAGGTTGGGAGTCGGTGTATCCCTTGACCGGGACGGCGCAGCGTTAAAACGCAGGCAATGATGGCCATCTGCTTGACGCTTATCGCCGCTGTCTTAGACTCCGGTAATCCGAAAGGGAGTACGGTCATGCGGATTTTCTGTGTGTTGGGGTTGGGATTGCTCTTCGCCACGAGCGTTGCCCAGGCGCAAACGCCTGTGGCAGATGACCCGCTTGCGCAAATGGATGCGGGCACCAGCGCCGCAACCAGCACCGAGGCCCGCGGTGTGTTGCGCGCCCGGGATCAGGCCGTACTGGCCAGCGAGGTGCCTGGGCGGATTGTCGAATTGCCGTTCAGCGAGGGGGAATCGTTCAAGAAGGGCGATACCCTGGCGCGGTTCGATTGCTCGGCCTATCAGGCGCAACTCAATGCCGCTCAAGCGGCCAGCCGTGGCGCGGGTGAAGAGCTGGCGCACAACCGGCAACTGGCCGCGCTGAATTCGGTCGGGCGTTTCGAAGTGGCACGCGCCGAGGCCAAAGTCAGCGAAACCCAGGCGCAGTCCCAGGTGTATCAAGTGCAGGTCAAGCGTTGCAGCGTGCTGGCGCCGTTTGATGGCCAGGTCGTCGAGCGCAAGGTACAGCGCTATGAAAGCGTACCTGCCGGCGCCCCCTTGCTGGACGTGGTCGATAATCGCACCCTGGAAATCCATCTGCTGGTGCCCTCGCGCTGGATGGCCCGACTCAAGCCCGGCCAGACCTTCAGTTTTGTTCCCGATGAAACCGGCAAGCCGCTGGATGCGACCGTCAAGCGCCTGGGCGCACGAATCGATGAAGGCAGCCAGACCCTGCTACTGGTGGCCAGCGTACCCAACGCCAGCGGGTTGCTGGCGGGGATGAGTGGCACTGCGCATTTTGCGGAGTTCAAGTGAACGCGCCGGTGAGCGGCGGTGCCGAACAGGTGTTCGCGCGTTTTCTTGATATTGAGCGCCAGACCCGCGCAGCCCGGACGCCCGTCCAGTTGGCCTACAGCCTGGTCAATGATGGCCAGGCACTGTTTGGCTTTCGCCATGCGGCACTGTTGATCGCCGGGAAGGTGCAGGCCGTGACCGGTGTCAGCACGGTGGAGCCGAATTCACCGTTTGTAGCCTTCGTCGAGCAGGCAGTGGCGCAGCTGTTCAAACGCGAACAGCTGCAGCAGGCGCGGGTCATTGCCGCCGATGTCCTCGGCGAGTCGCTGCGGGCTGAATGGCAAAGCCTGTCGGCGGCGCAGGTGTTCTGGCTGCCGCTGATCGATCGTCAGGGCGAGGTGTTCGGTGGGTTGTGGCTGGCCCGGGACGTTGTGTGGAACCCTGGCGAACAGGTGCTGCTGGCGCAACTGGGTGATACCTACAGCCACGCCTGGCAGGCGCTGCAACCGCGCAAGCCCTGGCGCCTGCGCTGGACGCGCAAACGCCGGGGCTTGCTGGTTGCAGTGCTATTGCTCGGGCTGTTGATCCCGGTGCGCCAGTCCGTATTGGCACCGGCCGAAGTGGTGCCGCTAGGCGGTCGGGTGGTGGCGGCGCCGCTGGACGGTGTCATTGCCGAGTTCCTGGTCAAGCCCAATCAAACGGTGAAGTCCGGCGAATTGCTGCTGCGCTTCGAAAGCACCACCCTCAAGGCTCAGGCCGATGTCGCCGAACGTGCCCTCGGGGTTGCCGAGGCGGAACTCAAGGCCAACTCCCAGCGCTCGTTTGCCGATGCCGAGTCCAGCTCGAAACTGGATTTTCTGGCTGCCCGGGTCGAACAGAAGCGCGCCGAGCGTGACTACGCCCGTGAACTGCTCAAGCGCAGCGAAGTGCGCGCTGAGCGCGATGGTATTGCGGTATTTGCCGATGCCGAACGCTGGACCGGCAAGCCGGTGCAGACCGGCGAGCGACTGATGGAAATCGCCGATCCGGCTCAGGCGCAATTGCGTATCGAGCTGGCCGTGGGGGACGCGATCTCTCTGGAGCCCGGCGCTGAAGTCGCATTGTTCCTCGACAGTGACCCGCTGCAACGGCACCTGGCCAGGCTCGAACGTTCGGCTTACGAAGCGCAACCCACGGCGGGCGGGCAGTTGGCCTATCGCCTGGATGCGAATTTCGAAGCACCACCCCCGCGCATCGGTTTGCGCGGCACGGCGAAAATCTTCGGTGACCGGGCGCCGCTGGCGTTGTACCTGCTGCGTCGACCGCTGGCCGGCTTGCGCCAGAGCGTGGGCCTGTAAATGAACCTGCCCGGCCTGCGTGCCGATCTGCAGCTGTCCCCGGCAGCGCCAGCGCTGGACGGCGCACCCTGCTGGACGCTGGCCGATCCGGTGCGGGGGCGTTACTTCAAGCTCGGTACGACGGCGATGCGTTTGTTGCGTCACTGGTCACTGGGCGAGCCCGAGCAGGTCCTGCAAGCGGCCAATCGTGAGCCGGGGCTGGCGCTGATCGGTGCGGATCTGGAGCAGTTGCTGGTGTTTTTGCGCAGTCATGACCTGATTACCGCCCTCGATCCCGAGCAGCGTGCCAGTTACAGCTTTAAAGCGGCTGCCCAGCGCCAGAGCCTGTGGCAAATGTTGCTGCATCAGTACCTGTTTTTTCGTATTCCGCTGTGGCGTCCCGAACGTTTTCTCAATCGTGCCTGGCCACTGCTGGAGCGCGTTGGCCCGCGAGCGCTGCGCTACGGGTTGCCCGCAGTGCTGGGGTTGGGGGTGTTTCTGGTGTCGCGGGACTGGCAGCGATTTATCGCGACGTTTCCGCATCTGTTCAGCCTTGGCGGCGCAATGGCGTTTGGCGTGGCCCTGTTCTTCGCCAAGCTCTGCCACGAGTTCGGTCACGCGTTCATGGCCAAGCGCGCCGGGTGCCGGGTGCCGGGTGCAGAGCATGGGCGTGGCGTTCATGGTGCTGCTGCCGATGTTCTATACCGATGTCAGCGATGCCTGGCGGATCAATGATCGCAAGGCCCGGTTGCTGATTGGCGTCGGCGGTGTGCTGGCCGAGTTGCTGTTGGCGAGCATGGCCTTGCTGACATGGTCGTTTCTGCCCGACGGTCCCGCCCGCACCGCAGCGTTCATGCTCGCCAGTGCTACGTGGATCACGACACTGGTGGTCAATCTCAACCCGTTCATGCGCTTTGACGGTTATTTTTTACTCAGCGATTTCTGGCAGGTCGATAACCTGCAAGGGCGAGCGTTTGCCTTGTGCCGCTGGCGTCTGCGCGAGTTTTTGTTCGGCTATGGCGCAGCGGCGCCGGAGCCTTGGTCGTCGACCATGCAACGGCGTTTGCTGATCTGGGGGTATGGCTCATGGTTGTGGCGCGCGGCACTGTTTTTCGGGATCGCTCTGGCGGTCTATCACCTGTTCTTCAAAGTGTTGGGGATCTTCCTGATGCTGGTGGAACTGGTCTGGTTCATCTTTCTACCCATCATGAGTGAATGGCGCCAGTGGTGGGGTCGCCGCGAGCAGGCACATGGGCCGCGTGTGCTGCTCAGCGGCCTGGTGTTGCTCGGGCTGTTGCTGGTGCTCATCCTGCCGTGGCGCAGTGCCGTCGAGGTGCCGGCCATGCTGGAAGCGGGTCGGGTCAGCACCTTGCATGCGCCGGTAGCAGCACGGATCAAGGCCGTGAATGTGCATGACGGGCAGTCGGTGGCGCAGGGTGATGTCCTGATAGAACTGGAGTCGCCGGATCTCGATTCGCGCCAGGCCATTGCGCGCCGGGAAATCGAGATTCAGCAATTGC
The DNA here is from genome assembly GCF_047304225.1 of Pseudomonas sp. Pseusp3. Lineage (NCBI taxonomy): Bacteria > Pseudomonadati > Pseudomonadota > Gammaproteobacteria > Pseudomonadales > Pseudomonadaceae > Pseudomonas > Pseudomonas sp. Pseusp3. Next base: position 21,025 of record NZ_JBGLYV010000084.1, read on the forward strand.
AAATGCGTCGTCAGGCCAGCCGCAGCGAAACGGCTGCCGATGCCGCAATTGTCGAGCAGCGCCTGGCCGAAGCGGTCGCCGAGTACCGTGGGCTGGCGGCTCAGCGTGAGCGATTGCTATTGCGTGCCCCCCATGCCGGCACGGTGCGTGATCTGCTGGCGCAATGGACGGTGGGTCGCTGGCTGTCCACTCGGGAGCCGCTGGCCCGGGTGGTCGAGGAGGGCGTGCGCTTGCGCGGCTATCTGGCCGAGGCCGAACTCTGGCGCGTGGCGCCGGGGGCCATCGGACGGTTTATCGCGGATGATCCGATGCATCCGGCGATTGCAGTGCAACTGAGCGAAATCGATACCAACGGTGCGGCGTTTGTCGATCAGGAGGCACTGACCTCTGATCACCACGGACCGATTGCCGTGCGTCGCGATCAGCATCAACGGGCCGAGCCGGTACAGGCACAGTACGGCGCGCGGTTGACCGCGCTTGATGAGCCCCTGGCGCCCGTGCAGCCATTACGCGGCGTGGCGGTGTTGCAAGGCCGTGGTGAGTCGGTGCTGGGCGTTGCCTGGCGACGCATGGCGGCGCTGGGTGTCAGGGAAAGCGGTTTTTAGATCGACCGATCTCTCGTCGCCGCAGGTCGTTTCGTCAACGGGCCAGCATCGACGATGCTCGGGCTGAAGGTCTAAAGTGAACCGCAAGTAAACTGTCACTGAGCGTTGCAAGGGGAAGCAATGGAGGCGCGCAGAGAAACGCCGATGGGCGACACGCAGGGACCGCACGCAAACCCTGGTTTCGTCAGGGGCGCGCAACCGATGATTCGTTGGGCGCGGGAGCATTGGCTGGTGCCGATCCTGATACTGGCGGCGCTGGTGCGCTTCTACGATCTGACCGCGGCTGCGATCTGGGGCGACGAGGGTTCCAGCCTGTTGCTGGCGCGCTATTCATTGCCGGATATCTGGCTTCATGCGGCCTACGACGTGCATCCGCCGCTGTATTTCATGCTGTTGCACAGCTGGATGGCGGTCTTCGGCGACGGCATTTTTTCGATCCGCTGCCTCAGCGCCCTGCCGGGCATCGCCTCGGTCGGGCTCGGCGTGTGGCTGGTGGATCGACTGGCTACCCGCCGCGCCGCGATACTCGCCGGCTTCCTGCTGGCGCTGCTGCCCACGGCGGTTCGTTACAGCCAGGAAGTGCGCATGTATTCGCTGTTGGGGCTGTGGTTGCTCGGGGCGACGATTGCCCTGGTGTACTGGATCCGCAAACCGCAACGCCGACGTTATCTGCTGATCTACGTCCTGCTCATGAGCGCGGCGTTCTACACCCATTACTTCACTGCGCTATGCGTGCTTTGCCATTGGTTGTACCTGGGCATCGTCCGCGTGCAGCCGGGGTATCGCCTGCGGCATATCCAGCGCGGCGACTGGTGGCTGGCGAACCTGGCCATTGTCGTGCTGTACCTGCCGTGGTTACCGGGGCTGGTCGATCTGTTGCAGCACATTGATCAACTCAAGGCCAATGGTGATGTCGGCTGGGAAACGCCGGTTACCTTCAGTTCCCTGCCGTCCATGGTGTGGTCGCTGTTGACCCAGGACGATGGCGAAAACCTGTTGCCGCTGGTGTTTGCCACCCTGCCGCTGGCCATGCCGATATTGGCCGGGGTGGCGCTGGTGCGAGACCGAAGTGTGTTCCGGGGCAGCGCGTTGCTGGCGGTCTACACCTTCGTTCCGGTGTTGCTGGTGTTCGCGGTGTCGTTCATTTCACCGATGTTCATCGAACGCTATCTCACCGCCTATGCCCTGGGCCTGCCCATGCTGGCGGCGTTGGCGATCGATCGCCTGTACAACGGCTCCCGCGTGGTGGCGCTGACGGTGCTGGTGCTGTTTGTCGGTGTCGAACTGGTGGGCCTGAACAACAACGCCACGGTAGATATCCATGACCAGGTCAATGTCATGGTCGATGACGTTAACCAGCACTTCCAGCCCGGCGATCAAATCGTCACCAGCGACATGCTCTGGTACTTGAGCTACGTCTACTACAACCGTACCGATGCCAAGCCGTTGCTGTACACCCCGCCACATGTCGACGGAACCTCGAGTCGTCCGAATGACTATGGTTTCGGCACCCTGACGGCACCGGACGAGTACCTCGACAGCCTCGGCGATTTGCCCAAGGGCACCAGGCGTATCTGGTTGATCGGTACCGCCGACGTACCGGATGAGTTTGCCCCTGTGCCCGTTCAATGGCAGTTGGGCCATCAGGTAAAGGCCGGTGGCGTTCTCGCCAGACTGTACTTGTCCGCAGTGGCCGGGAAATAAGCTGCGTCGAAGCTAAAACGTTTCGTCTGTTCATCGGATGTTAAAAAAGCTGATTTCCAGTGCTATTGACTTCGAATTGATATCAAAACACCACTGGGCGAACACTTTCCCTTCGGCTACGCTTTGTCCTACAAAAGGAATTAACGTCAAGGTGAAGGGATTGCACCAATTTCACTTTATTTCCGGTTTGCCGCGCTCAGGTTCGACGCTGCTTTCTGCCATTCTTTTGCAGAATCCGCGTTTCCATGCCGGAATGACCAGCCCCGTCGGTTCCCTGTTTTCCGGTGTCCTGGACCAGTGCAGCGCGGGCAGCGAGTTCGGCGCGGTGATCGACACCGACATGCGCCGCCGCCTGTTGCGCGGTCTGTTTGATTCCTTCTACGCCGACAAGGCCGACAAACCGGTGGTGTTCGACACCAATCGCCTTTGGAGCGCGCGGCTGCCGGCCATCAACGATCTGTTTCCCAAGGCCAAGGTGATTGCCTGTGTGCGCAACGTCGCCTGGATCATGGACAGCATCGAGCGTCTTTACCGCGCCAATCCCTATGAAAACACCAAGCTCTTCGGCGATGCCATCGAGCGCAACACCGTCTACAGCCGTTGCGAAACCCTGGCCCAACGCAATCGCCTGGTGGGTTTTGCCTGGGCGGCACTCAAGGAAGCCTATTACGGCGAATATGCCGACTCCTTGCTGATCATCGACTATGACCTGCTGACCCAGGCACCGGAGCGGGTGCTGCGGCTGGTCTACGACTTTATCGACGAACCCTGGTTCGAGCACGACTTCGAGCACCTCGCGTACGACGCTCCGGAATTCGACCAGGCCCTCGGGGTGGCCGGCCTGCACAAGGTCAGACCCAAAGTTGCCGTACAGGCCCGGCGCACCATCCTGCCGCCGGACCTGTTCAAGCAATACTCAGACTTGTCCTTTTGGCTCGATGGCTCTGCCAGCGCCGCCAATGTCATTCGTATGAAGTCCGACGCCGCGAACATTTGATCGCGGCGTTTTTCATTGATGCATTACGTTAATTCGTTCGAATTCGGGTGAGCAGCATGTGGCGGACCATTTTTGGCGGGGCAAAGGCAAAGTCACGGGTGGCCGAAGGCCAACGGACGCCAGCAGCGCCCATGATCATGTCCCTTGAACCGCGCATGCTGTTCGACGGCGCCGTCGCCGCCACGGTCGCCGATACCGCCGCCCAGGCCGACAGCCATTCCACAGCCGATGCCGCCAAGACGCCGACTGCCGATCAACCGACGGCCAGCAAGGACACCCACGGCCAGGCCGATGCGACACCGGCGGCCAGCCCCGTTGCGGTGCCCGGGCAGAGCGTGATGTTCGTCGACTCCCGGGTGAAAGATGCCGACAGCCTGCTCAAAGGCGTCGCGCCCGGGACCCAGGTCGTGAAACTGGACGCGAGCAAGGATGGACTGCAGCAGATAGCCGACTACCTCGATCAGCATCAGGGCGTCAGCTCGGTGCAGATCATCGCCCACGGCAACGCTGGTGACCTGTGGCTGGGCGACAGCTATCTGTCGGCTGACAACGTCGCCGCCCGCAGCGCGGTGCTGGCGGAAATAGGCAAGGACATGAACGCTGGCGGCGACATCCTGATCTACGGCTGCTACACCGCCGAAGGCGAGCGTGGCCTGAGCTTTGTCGACTCGCTGGCGCAAATGACCGGCCGCGATGTAGCGGCTTCGAGCAACCGTACCGGCGTGGGCGGTGACTGGGATCTGGAAATCGTCACCGGCAACATTGAAAGCGCCAACGTCCTCTCGGCCACGGCCATGAGCGACTATCAGTGGGGCCTGGCCACCTGGACCGCCACCAACAACGCCAACACGGGCGTCGGCTCGTTGCGTGCCGCCCTCGCCTCGGCGCAGAGCGGCGATATCGTCACTTTCAGCACCGGCATGACGGTGCAGTTGACCTCCGAATTGCTGATCAACAAGAACGTCTACGTTGATGGCGACTTGAACAACGACGGTGTGGCGGATGTGACTCTCGATGGTCAGTACAAGACCCGAGTGATTGAAGTGGCGCCTGGCAGCACCGTGACGCTTGATGGCCTGGTGATCACCCGTGGCCTGGTCTCGGGTAATGGCGGCAACGGTGGCTACGGCGCCACGGGCGCGATGGCCGGGGGGATTTTCAACGCAGGGATTCTGACCCTGAAAAACGTTACCGTGACCTCCAACGCCGCATCCGGTGGCGGTGGCGGTGGCGGTGTCACCGGCGCTTTTTACGGCGGTGGCGGTGGTGGTGGC
>NZ_JBGLYV010000085.1:0-25322 GCF_047304225.1 Pseudomonas sp. Pseusp3
CCCCCCCGCCCCCCCCCCCCCCCCCCTCATCTAATAATCTATCACCTTGGGGGGGGGGGTGCCCCCCCCCGCGAAGGCGTCAGGTCAGGCGATGGAGATTTCGCCCTCGCCAGCCAGCTTGCGATTCAACTGATACCGCCAGCGCACATACAGCAGCGCCGAGCAAAACACCGCCAGGCTCGCGCCCATCTCCAGCAAACCGAAGATCTGCCGGTTCGGGTCATAGGCAGCCAATGCGCCCTTGATGAAATACAGGTTCACCACAAAGCACATCCACGAATGCCCGCGTGGGTTGCCGAGGATCATCCCTGGCGCCAGGATCAGCAGCGGCACCAGCTCGATCAACAGAATCACCCAAGGCCGGGCGCCGTGCAGATCGGCTACAAGCAGGTAGTAGATGCACAGCAGGCCCACCAGACCGAAAAAACACAACAGACTGATCACGCGCATGGCCCGGACACGGGGTTCAAGCCATTCAATGGCGGGCAGGATCTTCGGCTTCTTGGCCACCCTCAGCCCTCCAGTTTCTGTGCGGTCTTCGCCAGGCGCATGCCCAGCGCGCGGCACAGCGCCACTTCATGGGCATCCAGACCGCTTTTGCCATCGGCACCGGCGTGGTGGCTGGCGCCGTACGGCGTGCCCCCGCCCTGGGTTTCCAGCAGTGCCGATTCGCTGTACGGCAGGCCGGTGATCAGCATGCCGTGGTGTAACAACGGCAGCATCATCGACAGCAGGGTCGTCTCCTGTCCGCCATGCAGGCTCGCCGTGGAGGTGAACACACCCGCCGGTTTGCCCACCAGCGCGCCGGTCAGCCACAGGTTACTGGTGCCGTCGAGGAAGTATTTGAGCGGTGCTGCCATGTTGCCGAAGCGGGTCGGGCTGCCGAGTGCCAGGCCGGCGCAGTTCTTCAGGTCGTCGAGGCTGGCATAAAGCGCACCTTCGTCGGGAATCTCCGGCGAAACGGCTTCGCACTCGGTGGAAATCGCCGGCACCGTGCGCAGGCGGGCTTCAAGCCCGGCCTGTTCGACGCCACGGGCAATCTGCCGGGCCATCTCGTTGGTCGAGCCGCTGCGGCTGTAGTACAGAACCAGAATGTAGGGCGCACTCATGGCAACAGTTCCAGGATCTGCTCCGGCGGGCGGCCGATGATGGCCTTGTCACCGACTTCGAGAATCGGTCGCTCCATCAGTTTCGGGTGGGCGGCGATGGCGGCGATCAATTGTGCTTCGCTCAGGTTGCTGTTGGCCAGGTCGAGGGTTTTGTACTCGTCCTCGCCGGTGCGCAGCAATTGCCGGGCGCTGATCCCGAGTTTGCCCAGCAGGCGCTGGATTTGCGCGGCGTCCAGCGGAGTGTCCAGGTAACGGACCACGGTCGGAGTCAGGCCACGGGCTTCAAGCAGTTCGAGCGCACCGCGGGATTTCGAGCAGCGCGGGTTGTGATAAAGCGTCAGATCGGTCATGAGCGGGTCGCATCTTGCGTAAGGTGGCGGCTATTCTAACTGTGCGGCGCGCAATCCAGAACCGTGAGAGGCGATGGGTCGCAGGCGCATTCAATTTTTGACAAGGAACACGACATGACAAGGCGACTGGCAGCAGCATTGGCGATCATCGGAGCGTTGATGCTGGGGGGCTGCGGTAATGACTATGGCATCGACCAGGACGGCCACAAGATCGCCGCCAACCGGTTGGACGGCAAATGGCTGGTACTTAACTACTGGGCAGAATGGTGCGGGCCTTGCCGTACCGAGATCCCGGAATTGAACACCCTGGCCGAGCAGCTCAAGGACAGGAAAATCGGTGTGTTCGGGGTCAACTTCGACAACGTCCAGGGGCAGGAATTGAAGGGCGCGAGCGAGAAACTGGGGATCAGGTTCACGGTGCTGGCCCAGGACCCTTCCGAACTGTTCGAGCTGCCACGCAGCGAGGCGTTGCCAGTGACGTACATCATCGATAACAAGGGCAAGGTGCGCGAGCAGTTGATGGGTGAACAGACGGCGGCGGGGGTGATGGCGAAGCTTGAGGCGTTGCAGGCGAAGAATTGACCCTGCAGGAGCCGGCAAGCCGGCTCCTGCAGGTTTACGATCAACCCTCCTCGAGCCACCAACGCAGCGGCTTGCCTTCGGCTGGCCAGAAGCGGATCTGCTCGATCGGGGAGACGTCCCAGCGCTGGACGTTTTCCAGGGCCGAGAGGAAGCGTTTTTCCTGCTCCATCAGCGCCGGCGCGCACAGTTTGCGGGTGCTGCCGATTTTGCCGAAGGTCAGTTTGTCGCCATCAAGGGTGTACGGCGCAAACCAGTGGTTGCAGCCGCCATTGCCGTAGGCCCGGCCGTCTTCGCCGAGGGTGATGGTCAGGTGGCTGTAGTCCATCAACGGCCGCTCGCCGATCCACTCCAGGATGTAGCTGTGGTTCTGTTGCAATTGCACCGGCTCGGCGGCGCAGCCCAGCAGGCTGGCGCCGACCGTAGCGGTCAGAGCAAGGCGTTTCATCACGCAGGCTCCTGGCATTTCGGGCACAGGTGTTTCTCGCCAACGGTGGTCCAGCCCAGCTCGGCAATCCGCGCGGTGGCGGCAGGCTTTTCAGCCTTGTTGCCCAGTTTGGCATCGACGGCGAACTCGAAGCTCAGCTCTTTGGCACAGCTGTCACAGTTCACCTGCCAGGTGTGGATCGCCAGTTCGCCGAACACCGGGCCACTGGCCACCGCGACCCATTGGCCGGGCGGATTGATCAGATGGCGAACCGTTTCGACGGTCAGGCGCATGGACAAATCCTTGGCGCCCTTGAGGGTCACGACCAGCACGTCGTTGTTGCGAATCGAGCCACCGTTGCCGGTGACCTGATAACGCCCCGGCACCAGGGCGCGGCATTCGGTGAGGGTGTGTTGCGGGTTCATCAGGCTGTAGCGGAAATCGTGTTCGACCATGGGTCCTCCAAATATGCGCGATATGCTAGCACGGGCTTGCACGCCGCATCGCGCAGGCAAATGACCTTCGATCCGTTTCAGTCTCCCGTCACCTGATTTTCCGCTGTGCCCGCCGTCCAGGCTGCAATATTGCGCAACGTGGTGGCGGCAATCGCGTCCAGCGCTTCGCGGGTCAGAAAGGCCTGGTGCGCGGTGACGATCACGTTGGGGAAGGTCAGCAGCCGTGCCAGCACATCGTCTTGCAGCGGCAGGTCGGAGCGGTCCTCGAAGAACAGTTGCGCCTCTTCCTCATACACGTCCAGTCCCAGGTAACCCAGGCGACCGTCTTTCAATGCATCGATCAGCGCGGGGGTATCCACCAGGCCACCACGCCCGGTATTGATCAGCATCGCGCCCGGTTGCATGTGCGCCAGTGATTCGCGGTTGATCAAGTGCTTGCTCTGCTCGTTGAGCGGGCAGTGCAGGCTGATGATCTGCGATTCGGCCAACAGTTGCGGCAGGCTCAGGTAGCGCGCGCCGAGGGCTTCGACCTGCGGGTTGGGGTAGGGGTCACAGGCCAGTATCTGGCAGCCAAACCCGTTCATGATCTTTGCGAAGGTGGCACCAATCTGCCCGGTGCCGACCACGCCGACAGTCTTGCCCACCAGGTCGAAACCGGTCAGCCCCTGCAGTCTGAAATCCCCTTCGCGGGTGCGGTTGTAGGCGCGGTGCAGACGCCGGTTGAGCGCGAGGATCAGCGCCACCGCGTGTTCGGCTACGGCGTGGGGCGAATAGGCCGGGACGCGCACGATGGCCAGCCCCAGACGCTTTGCCGTCGGCAGGTCGACGTGGTTGTACCCGGCCGAGCGCAAGGCGATCAGGCGTGTGCCTCCCGCCGCCAGGCGTTCGAGCACCGCCGCGCCGAGGTCATCATTGATGAACGCGCAGACCGCTTCATACCCCTGAGCGAGCGCCACTGTGTCGAGGCTCAGGCGTGCAGGCTGAAAGTGCAGCTCGATGCCGGCCGGTTGCCCGGCCGCGAGAAAACTGTCGCGGTCGTAGTTCTGGCTGCTGAAAAGAATCGTACGCATGCGGTGCTCCTTGAGGGTGGCCTGCACGATTGAGCAAGCCGGCATTCGGCAGTCGTCAGATTAGCTCGCCGGCAGACCCGCGCGATTGCGCTGCATCAAGCATTCATGCGCGCCTGGGCTGCCAGGCGATTGATCGCCCGGTCGAGCTCATCCAGTGCAATGCTGGCTTTCGGGTCCTGTTGCTTGAGCAGGGTTTCGCTGCGTTGGCAGGCCGCACGCAATTGCGGTACGCCGCAGTAACGCGTCGCGCCATGCAGGCGATGGACTCGTTCGATCAGGGCGTTGTGGTCATTGCTTTGCTGAGCAAAACGGATGGCTTCGCGGTCAGCCTCCAGGGATGCCAGCAGCATCGCCAGCATGTCTGCAGCCAGATCAGCCTTGCCGGCGGCCAGGCGCAATCCTTCCTCGTGGTCGAGCACCAACAGGTCGTGGGCGCCGCCATGCCCATCGCCGGAGCGCTCCGGGCTGTGATTGCGCAGCGCCAGGCCGCTCCACTTCAGCACCACCTGTGCCAATTGCCGCTCGCTGATCGGTTTGGTCAGGTAGTCGTCCATGCCGCTTTGCAGCAGCGCGCGTTTTTCGTTGGCCATGGCGTGGGCGGTGAGGGCCACGATCGGCAGCGGCGTGCAATGCCGTTGGCTTTCCCACTGACGGATCGCCTCGGTGCTCTGGCGGCCGTCCATGCCAGGCATCTGCACGTCCATCAACACCAGGTCGAATGTCTCGTTCTGTACAGCCTTGACGGCGGCATAACCACTTTCCACCGCGAGTACCTTGGCGCCCATGTCTTCGAGCAGGGTCTGCACCAGCATCAGGTTGGCCGGGTTGTCGTCGACGCATAGCACCTTCGGGGCACGGCTGGATACCGGTTCGCCCGGTTCACTGCGCATCGGGCGCGGGCTGACCAGGTCAGACAGGGAGCGTCGCAGCTTGCGGGTGCAGGCCGGTTTCGCCTGGAGCTGGCTGTGGGGGTTGGGTACGGAAAGATGGAACAGCGTCTGTTCCGTGGTCGGGCACAGCACCAGCACTTTGCAGCCAAGATGTTCGAGGTCCCAGATGTGCTGGTTGAGGCGCTCCGGCGGCATGTCGTTGCTGGTGATGCCGAGCACGGCGAGGTCGATCGCCTGATCGGTCTGGTGGGCGGCGGTGACGCCATTGGTCAGGCTTTCCAGGGTATTGAACGACGTGGTGCTGAGGCCGCAGTCTTCCAGTTGATGCTGCAACGCCTGCCGCGCCAGCTCGTGGTTTTCCAGCACCGCCACCCGACGCCCGAGCAAGGGCGCGGCGGGCAGGTCTTCGGCATCGTCGCGGGTTTTTGGCAGGCTCAGGCTGATCCAGAATTCCGACCCTTCCCCCGGCGTGCTGTCGACGCCGATCTCGCCGCCCATCTGTTCGATCAGGCGCTTGGAAATCACCAGGCCCAGGCCAGTGCCACCAGGTTGTCGCGACAGCGAGTTGTCGGCCTGGCTAAAGGCCTGGAACAGGGCGCGCACGTCCTGGTTCGACAGACCGATGCCGGTATCCTGAATGCTGATGCGCAACTGCACGGTGTCTTCGTGCTCTTCTTCAAGCATGGCACGGGCGACGATGGTGCCTTCGCGGGTGAACTTGATCGCGTTGCTCACCAGGTTCGTCAGGATCTGCTTGAGCCGCAACGGGTCGCCCACCAGTGACAGCGGCGTGTCCCGGTACACCAGGCTCACCAGTTCCAGCTGCTTGGCGTGGGCGGCCGGAGCGAGGATGGTCAGGGTGTCCTGCAGCAGGTCGCGCAGGTTGAACGGAATATGGTCGAGCACCAGCTTGCCGGCCTCGATTTTCGAGAAGTCGAGAATCTCGTTGATGATGCCCAGCAGGCTGTCGGCGGATTTTTCGATGGTGCCCAGGTAGTCGAGCTGACGCGGGGTAAGCTCGCTTTTTTGCAACAGGTGGGTGAAGCCGAGGATGCCGTTGAGCGGGGTGCGGATTTCATGACTCATGTTGGCCAGGAATTCGGACTTGATCCGGCTCGCTTCCAGGGCTTCCTTGCGCGCCAGGTCCAGCTCGATGTTCTGGATCTCGATGGTTTCCAGGTTCTGGCGCACATCTTCGGTGGCCTGGTCGATGCTGTGCTGCAATTCTTCCTGGGCGTTCTGCAGGGTGCCTGCCATGCGGTTGATACCGGAAGCCAGCTCGTCCAGCTCCTGACTGCCGAGGGGCGGCAAGCGGGTTTCCAGATGACCGTCCTTGAGTTGGGCCACGGCCTGCTTGATCTGACTCAGTGGCCGATTGATCGTGCGGCCCATGCGCACGGCCAGCAGTGCCGCACCTATCAGTCCCGCACTGATCAACATCAGGCTGGCGAACAGGCTGCGGTAACCGCGCAACAGCATACCGTTATGGGACAGTTCAAGTTCGACCCAGCCCAGCAGGCGGTCGGCTTCTTCGGGAATCAGGTCCCCGGCCAGGTTGCGGTGTTTGCCGAAGACCGGCAGCAGATAGCGGGTCGCATCGTTGCCACTGCGGCGCAGCATCTGCGTGCCAGTGCCGGAGGGCAACTGATTGAGCATGGACGGGCCGGCGTGGGCCAGCAGCGTGCGATCGGGCGCCAGGAAGGTCACGGCCCGTACGTCGGTTTGTTCCAGGGCCTGGGTGGCGATGCGTTCGAGCAGTTCGTTGTCCTGATGGCCCATCGCGGGTGCGGCCAGTGGCGCCAACTGCTCGGCGATCATTTCGCCGCGCTGCATGAGTTGGGTTTGCAGGTCAGCCTGTTGCATCCAGGTAAAATACCCCCCCAGCACCAACGCCATGAGGCTGGTTGGCAACAGGGTCAGCAACAGCACGCGGCCTTTGATTCCCAGTTTCTTGAGCACGCATCTCTCCTGCATCCCGCTATTTATGGACCGGCACATGCATCCGCCATGCACCACTTGCGCAGTGTAGCGATTTGCTCGCGGTCAATCCTCGTAAAAATGGTGCGGTCATTCGTCGGCCCGCGCGACTCATTGGTGATGCGGACAAACCGTGGGTTGCCCCTGGCGTGGCAATCTTGAATAATCAGCTCAACTGAGAATTGTTTGCAGATAGTCATGACTCCCATCACTGCTGGTCTCCCCCGAATCCTGTCCATCGAAGACGACCTTGTGCTCGGCGCCTACGTCCATGAACACCTGGACCGCAGTGGCTTCCAGGTGACCTGGTGCCAGAACGGCCAGGAAGGCCTGGAGATTGCCCGGCGGCAACCGTTCGACGTGGTGCTGATGGATATTCTGCTGCCGGGCATGGACGGTCTGGCGGTACTGACCCAATTGCGCCAGAGCCATTCCACCCCGGTGCTGCTGATGTCGGCCCTCGGTGCCGAGGCCGATCGCATCAGCGGCTTTCGCCTGGGGGCCGATGATTACCTGCCAAAGCCTTTCAGCATGGTGGAGTTGCGGGTACGCATCGAAGCCATTCTGCGGCGGGTGGCCCTCGACCGCCGGCCCGCCCCCGCACCCGCAGTGCCGGGCCCTTCGATGGACAGCCTGCGTTTCGACGAAGAAAGCTTCGAGGTCTTTTATGGCGAACAGGCCGGCGGCCTGACCCGCAGTGAATATCGGTTGCTGGAGACGCTGCACCGCAGCGCCGACGAAGTACTGAGCAAAGCCTTCCTTTATCAACAGGTGCTGCAGCGCGGTTACGCGGCCCATGATCGCAGCCTGGACATGCACATCAGCCAGATCCGCCGCAAGCTCAAGGCCATTGGCTACACCGAACGCGAAGTGCGCACGGTATGGGGCAAGGGTTACATCCTGAGTGCCGCCGATGAAATGTAACTTGCCGGGCAGGCATTCGCTGTTCTGGAAGCTTGCTTGCCTATTGGTTGCGTTCTGCTTGTTGATGATCTGGCTCAGTTGGTCCTGGGGACGTTATATGGAGCAACGCAACCAGTTCCTCTCGGATGAAGCCCGCGGCACCCTGACAGGCTATGCCGCCGAAGCCGAACAGGCGTGGCAGCAGCGCCAGAGCGCCGGTGTCGATGACTGGCTGCAAGGCATGTATCAGCGGGAAAAAGGCTGGGTCGGTGTCATCGGCGGTGATTTGCAGTCCTTGAGCAACCGATCGCTGACGGACAAGGAAATCGAACGCCTGACTTTTTTGCGCGGCCTCGATTGGCCGGTCCACAAGAAAGGCCGGCCGTGGATGCGCATACCGTTTCCCGGAGACCCGTCCGCCGGCAGCCTGGTGATCGAACTGCCCGAGCGCTTTGTGCCGGGTCATTACCGGGTGTTCTGGCGCGTGATCACCAACGGCGTGATTCCGGGGTTGTTCACCTTGCTGCTGTGCGTCGGCCTGTACCGCTTGCTGGTGGTGCCGCTCAACAGCCTGCGTGAGCAGGCCAATGCCTGGCGTGCCGATCAACTGAGCGTACGGCTGTCGACGCGGACCACCAATCGCTCGGATGAACTGGGCGAGCTGGGCAGGGCCTTCGATCACATGTCTGAACGCCTGCAAAGCACCGTGGCCTTGCAGCAGCAACTGCTGCGCGACCTGTCGCACGAATTGCGTACGCCCTTGAGTCGCCTGCGGGTGGCCAGTGAAAGTGAACAGGGACTGGAGCTATTGCGCGAACGTATCGGCCGTGAGGTCGATGGCATGCAGCGCCTGGTGGAAGACACGCTACAGCTGGCATGGCTGGACACCGAGCGCACCCGGTTGCCCGACGAGGCGATCCAGATCCAGGCCCTGTGGGAAATGCTCACGGAGAATGCCTGCTATGAAAGTGGCTGGCCCGATACCCGGCTGCAATGCACGGTGGATGCATCCTGCTGGGTGCGCGGTCATCTCAACACCCTGGCCCAGGCACTGGAAAACATTCTGCGTAATGCGATTCGGCATTCGCCGGCCGGAGGCATAGTCAAATTGGGCGGGCGGCGTGATGGCGATTTCTGGCACCTGTGGCTGGAGGATCACGGCGGTGGTGTGGCGCAAGCTGACCTGGAACGGATCTTCCTGCCGTTCACCCGACTTGATGGTTCGCGGCCGGGGGATGGCGGGTTTGGCTTGGGGTTGAGTATCGCCAGGAACGCGGTGCAGCGTCAGGGCGGGAAGCTTTGGGCGCAGAACACCGGGAATGGGTTGCGGATGAATTTGCGGTTGGTGGCGGAGGATGGCGATGCCAGTGACAACGCCTTCGCGAGCGAGCCCGCTCCCACATTGACCGTGTTCCAACCGCAAAACGCATGATCACCCCGGTACCCTGTGGGAGCGGGCTTGCTCGCGAAGATGCCCTCACTCCCACCACAACAACCCTGTTTTTCACACTCCGAGTGGCACAGCGACTTGTCGCTTGCAGCTCGAAGCCTGCCGCTTATTCCCATAAACCATAAGCACCACACTTTGCGTGATATGGCCTGCGAACGTTTGCCGGTATGATAGTCGCCCCCGCAGTCTGGATTGCGAATACGCCATGACCTTGCAGTACCCAACCATCGCCGATTGCGTCGGCAACACTCCGCTGGTCCGTTTGCAGCGCCTGCCCGGCGCCACCAGCAATACCCTATTGCTCAAGCTCGAAGGGAACAACCCGGCGGGTTCGGTCAAGGACCGTCCGGCGCTGTCGATGATCACCCGCGCCGAACTGCGCGGGCAGATCCACGCCGGCGATACGCTGATCGAGGCGACCTCGGGCAACACCGGGATCGCCCTGGCCATGGCCGCCGCGATCAAGGGTTACAAGATGATCCTGATCATGCCGGACAACTCCAGCGCCGAACGCAAGGCGGCCATGACGGCCTATGGCGCCGAGCTGATTCTGGTCAGCCAGGAGCAGGGCATGGAAGGCGCCCGTGACCTCGCGCAGAAAATGGAAGCCGAGGGTCGCGGCAAGGTCCTGGACCAGTTCGCCAACGGGGACAACCCCGAGGCGCACTACACCGGCACCGGCCCGGAAATCTGGCGCCAGACCGAAGGCACCATCACCCATTTCGTCAGCTCCATGGGCACCACCGGTACCATCATGGGCGTTTCGCGCTACTTGAAAGAGCAGAACGAGAACGTGCAGATCATCGGTCTGCAACCCATGGAAGGTTCGGCGATCCCGGGTATCCGTCGCTGGCCCCAGGAATACCTGCCGAAGATCTACCAGGCCGATCGCGTGGACCGCATTGTCGACATGGCCCAAAGCGAAGCCGAAGACGTGACCCGTCGTCTGGCTCGCGAAGAAGGCATCTTCTGCGGCGTGTCATCGGGCGGTGCCGTTGCAGCGATGCTGCGCCTGTCTAAAGAAGTTGAAAACGCGGTGATCGTCGCGATCATCTGCGACCGCGGCGACCGTTACCTGTCGACCGGCATTTTCGACGCGCCCAACTGATGGCCAAACATGAAAGAGGCCTGCGCTTCCAGCCCACCGGCGGCAGCAAGGCCCCGCAATTCCCGACCGGCAAAAAGCAGCGCCTGACCATCGAGCGCCTGGCCAATGACGGTCGCGGTATCGCGTTTTTCGAAGGCCGCACCTGGTTCGTCATCGGCGCATTGGCCGGCGAAGAAATCGAGGCTCGCGTGCTCGGTGCCCACGGCAAAGTGGTCGAGGCGCGGACCGAGCGGGTGTTCACGGCCAGCGAATTGCGCCGCCCGGCGCCGTGCGCCCATGCCGGTCGTTGCGGCGGTTGCAGCGTGCAGCATTTGCCTCACAACGAACAACTTGCCCTGAAACAGCGCATGCTCGCCGAGCAGTTGGCGAAGGTCGCGGGCGTCGAACCCGAAGAGTGGGCGGCGCCATTGAGCGGTGCGGAATTCGCATACCGACGTCGCGCCCGTGTGGCGGTGCGCTGGGACATGAAGGCGAAGAAACTCGAAGTCGGGTTCCGCGCCGCCGGCAGCCAGGACATCGTGGCCATCGCTGATTGCCCGGTGCTGGTACAGCCCTTGCAACCGATCATGAGCCGTCTGCCGGAGATGCTGCGGCGCCTGAGCAAACCTCAGGCTCTCGGGCATGTGGAGTTGTTCAGCGGTTCGACATTGGCGGTTTTGCTGCGGCACATGGCGCCGTTGTCCGACGCCGATCTGACGATCCTCAAGGAGTTCTGCGCGTTCCACGAAGCCCAGTTGTGGCTGCATGGCGACGGTGAACCGCAGCCGGTCGAGGCCGGTCAGTCGTTGGGCTATCGCCTTGAACAGTGGGATCTGGAGCTGGCGTATCGTCCCGGGGATTTCATCCAGGTCAACGCCGGAGTCAACGAAGCGATGGTCGCCCAGGCGCTGGACTGGTTGAAGCCGACAGCGGATGAGCGTGTACTCGACCTGTTCTGCGGCCTGGGCAACTTTGCCTTGCCGCTGGCCAAAGCCGCTCGCGAAGTGGTGGCGGTGGAAGGCGTGCAGGTGATGGTCGATCGGGCAGCGGCGAATGCCGCTAGCAATAATCTGCATAACGCGAAGTTTTTTCAGGCCGATTTATCCCAGCCTTTGACGGACGCTGAATGGGCCGCTGAAGGCTTTTGTGCGGTACTCTTGGACCCACCGCGTGACGGTGCTTTCGAGGTTGTGCGCAAGCTCAAGAGCCTGGGCGCCGAACGGTTGGTGTACGTGTCGTGCAACCCGGCGACCCTGGCGCGCGACACGGTCGAATTGATCAGGCAGGGCTACCGGTTAAAACGTGCCGGGATTCTCGATATGTTTCCTCAAACGGCACATGTCGAGGCCATGGCGTTATTTGAAGCGAGCTAGGATGCTCGTCTGGTCCGACTGGCCCGCCCGTGCAGCCGCACCCAGCCCGATGTGGGCGCACGGGCAACGAAGGTCAGCGATTTGACGCATTGAATCTGCGTCGTAGGGAAGGTAAGCAAGATGGTACAGGTGAGAGCACACCAGCCGATCAACACCGACGGCAGTATCAATCTCGAGGCTTGGCTCGATCACGCGGTGAGTGTCGATCTGGCACTGGATCGCGAAGCCTTGAAGGAGGCCTGCGAGTACGCTCGCGAGGCCGAACAACAAGCCAATGCGGCACAGAATCTGTGGTCGGAAGGTAACTCGACTTTCCGTACCGGCCTCGAGATCGCCGAGATCCTCGCCGATCTCAAACTCGATCAGGATTCACTGGTCGCCGCGATCCTGTATCGAGGCGTGCGCGAAGGCCAGATCAAGTTGCCGGCGGTCAGCCAGCGCTTTGGTCCGGTGGTGGCCAAACTCATCGACGGCGTGCAGCGCATGGCCGCGATCAGCGACAGCCTGAGCCCGCGCAAATCCCTGGTGCTGGGCACCCAGGGCCAGGTTGAAAACCTGCGCAAGATGCTGGTGGCCATGGTCGACGACGTTCGCGTCGCCCTGATCAAGCTGGCCGAACGCACTTGCGCAATCCGTGCGGTGAAAACCGCCGACGACGAAAAGCGCAACCGCGTGGCCCGCGAAGTCTTCGACATCTACGCGCCACTGGCCCATCGCCTGGGTATTGGTCATATCAAGTGGGAGCTGGAGGACTTGTCCTTCCGTTACCTGGAGCCGGACCAGTACAAGCAGATCGCCAAGTTGCTGCATGAGCGGCGACTGGATCGCGAGCGCTTCATCAGCGACGTGATGAGCCAGCTGAAAAACGAATTGCAGGCTACCGGCGTCGATGCCGACATCAGCGGCCGGGCCAAACACATCTATTCGATCTGGCGCAAAATGCAGCGCAAGGGTCTGGAGTTCAGCCAGATCTACGACGTGCGTGCCGTTCGTGTGCTGGTGCCGGAAATGCGCGATTGCTACACCGCGCTCGGCATCGTCCACACCCTGTGGCGACACATCCCGAAAGAGTTCGACGACTACATCGCCAACCCCAAGGAAAACGGCTATCGCTCGCTGCACACGGCGGTGATCGGGCCCGAGGGCAAGGTGCTGGAAGTGCAGATCCGCACTCACTCGATGCATGAGGAAGCCGAACTCGGCGTGTGCGCGCACTGGCGCTACAAGGGCACCGACGTCAAGTCCGGTTCCAATCACTACGAGGAGAAAATCTCCTGGCTGCGTCAGGTGCTCGAGTGGCATGAGGAGCTGGGCGACATCGGTGGCCTGGCGGAACAGCTGCGGGTCGATATCGAGCCTGACCGGGTCTACATCTTCACCCCGGACGGTCACGCCATCGACTTGCCGAAGGGCGCGACGCCCCTGGACTTCGCCTACCGCGTACACACCGAAATCGGTCATAACTGCCGCGGCGCCAAGATCAACGGGCGTATCGTACCGCTCAACTACAGCCTGCAAACCGGTGAACAGGTCGAGATCATCACCAGCAAGCACGGCACCCCGAGCCGCGACTGGCTGAACCCGAACCTGGGCTACGTCACCACGTCGCGGGCACGGGCGAAGATCGTTCACTGGTTCAAGTTGCAGGCTCGTGACCAGAACGTCGCGGCCGGTAAAACGCTGCTTGAGCGCGAACTCAATCGCCTCGGTCTGCCCGCGGTGGATTTCGACAAGTTGGCCGACAAGGCCAACATGAAAACCGCCGAGGACCTGTTCGCTGCCCTCGGTGCCGGCGATTTGCGCCTGGCGCAACTGGTCAACCTGGCGCAGCAACTGGTCGAGCCGGAGCGCGGCAACGAACAGCTGGAACTGATTCCGCGCAAGGCCACCGGTTACAAGCCGGGCAAGCGCGGCGATATCCAGATTCAGGGCGTTGGCAACCTGATGACCCAGATGGCCGGTTGCTGCCAGCCATTGCCGGGCGATGCAATCGTCGGCTACATCACCCAGGGCCGCGGCGTGAGCATTCACCGCCAGGACTGCGCCTCGGTGCTGCAACTGGCCGGGCGCGAGCCGGAGCGAATCATCCAGGTCAGCTGGGGGCCGGTACCGGTGCTCACCTATCCGGTGGACATCATCATCCGCGCCTACGACCGTTCCGGTCTGCTGCGTGACGTCTCGCAGGTGCTGCTCAACGAGCGGATCAACGTGCTGGCGGTCAACACCCGCTCGAACAAGGAGGACAACACCGCGTTGATGTCCCTGACCATCGAGATTCCGGGGCTGGATGCATTGGGGCGGTTGCTGGGGCGGATTTCGCAGTTGCCGAACATCATCGAAACCCGGCGCAACCGGACACCATAAGACATGTAGGAGCGAGCTCGCTCGCGATGGACGTCAACGATGACGCGTGCAATCAGGTTAAACGCGCCGTCCTCAGGTTCTTCGCGAGCAAGCTCGCTCCTACAGAGAGCGGGCAGAGATTGATCGATGTATAGCCTTGAAGATTTGTTACACCTGATGAGCCGCCTGCGCGACCCGCAGTACGGTTGCCCATGGGACATCAAGCAAACCTGGGCCACCATCGTCCCGCATACCCTTGAAGAAGCCTACGAAGTCGCCGACGCCATCGAACGCGGCGACTTCGATCACGTGCAGGGTGAGCTGGGTGATCTGTTGTTCCAGGTGGTGTATTACAGCCAGTTGGCCCGGGAGGAGGGGCGCTTCGAGTTCGCCGGCGTGATCGACAGCATCACCCGCAAGCTGATCCGCCGTCATCCCCACGTGTTCCCCACTGGTGACCTGTATGCACCGCTGGATGTCCCGCGTCTGAGCGAGGAACAGGTCAAGCAGCGCTGGGAAGAGATAAAGGCCGAAGAGCGCGCGGAGAAATCTTCGGCACCCGAACAGTTGTCGTTGCTCGATGATGTCCCCGCTGCATTACCGGCGCTGTCCCGCTCGGCCAAATTGCAGAAGCGCGCAGGGCAGGTCGGCTTCGACTGGCCGGACGCCTTGCCGGTGCTCGATAAAGTGCGTGAGGAGCTCGATGAAGTCCTCGAAGCCATGTCGGAAAACGATCCCGAAGCCGTGGCCGACGAGATCGGCGACCTGCTGTTTTCAGTGGTCAATCTGGCGCGGCATCTCAAGGTCGATCCGGAAACTGCGCTGCGTGGCGCCAACGGCAAGTTTGAACGACGCTTCCGTTTTATCGAACAGGCATTGCGCGATACCCGTCGTCCCATGGAAGATTGCACCCTCGAAGAGTTGGACGCCTTGTGGGGCGAAGCCAAACGTCAGGAAAAGAATTTGCCCAACTGCGGTTGAGCAGTGGCCTAAGTGAGTAATAAGCACCATGAGCATTTCCCTTCGCGACCAGTTGCTCAAAGCAGGGCTGGTCAACCAGAAGCAGGCCAAGCAGGTCAGCAAAGACAAGCAGAAGCAACAGCGCCTGGCCCACAAGGGGCAAATCGAGCTGGATGATTCCCAGCAGCGCGCGGCACAGGAAGCCATGGCCGAGAAGGTCAAGCGCGACCAGGAACTCAACCGCCAGCAGCAGGAAAAAGCCGAGGCCAAGGCCCGTGCCGCGCAGGTCAAGCAATTGATCGAAGCCACGCGTCTGCCGAAGTTGACGACCGAGGACTACTACAACTTCGTCGACGACAAGAAGGTCAAGCGCCTCTCGGTCAACACCCTGATGCGCAACAAGCTCAGCAACGGTTCGCTGGCTATCGTGCATCACGCTGGTGGCTACGAAGTGATTCCGCGTGAAGCGGCACTGAAGATCCAGGAGCGCGATCCGCAGCGCATCGTGCAGATGAACGTGAAGACCGAAGAGGTCAGCACCGAGGACGATCCGTACGCGGCCTATCAGATTCCTGATGACCTGATGTGGTAAGCCGTTAGTCGCTGCAACAACGACAAACCCCGCTCATGGCGGGGTTTGTCGTTTTCAATGCTGTGACAGGTTCAGGCGGATCGTAAATCCCGTTGCTGTTCTTGCAGTTCCAGTTCGGCCTTGTAGTTGTGGGCGTCGATTTCGTTGTGGAACATGCCGACCAGCAAGTCTTGTTGATGCACGTCCCAGATCCGTACACCGGCGGCTACGCCTTCATGGGACATGTGTGAATCGTCGCGTTCAGTTACTTTAACAGTCATCTGCTAGCTCCAAATCTCAAGTTATCTGCAGCAAGGCGTGTGCAGGACTCTGTTATAGATTTTGTTAGCCTGCTAAGTAAATGGTCGAGATTGGAAAGGGTTTTTTACAAAAATGGAAACAGTCCTGCAGCCCGCGTAATCCGCGACATTCGGTCGCAGGCTGTTGAGTTTCATGACAAAAGCTTCATGTTCGCGACGATGAAAACTGCGGGCTGAACGCAAAACCTGTGGGAGCGGGCTTGCTCGCGAATTCGGTCCGGCATTCACCACCTGTGTCGACTGAAACACCGCATTCGCGAGCAAGCCCGCTCCCACATGTATCGCATGTGCTGTCCCATTTTCAGAGTGCAAAAAAAACGCCCCGAACCAGTCGGGGCGTTTTTTGTGCGGCTCAGCAGCGGGAAATTACTTGCCTTCCCAGCGCTTCAGTACCAGCGTGGCGTTGGTGCCACCGAAACCGAAGCTGTTGCTCATCACGGTGTTGATGGTGGCGTTTTCGCGGGTCTTGGTCAGCACCGGCAGGTCGGCCACTTCAGGGTCCAGCTCGTCGATGTTGGCGGAACCGGCAATGAAGTTGCCTTCCATCATCAGCATGCAGTAGATCGCTTCGTGAACGCCGGCGGCGCCCAGGGAGTGACCCGACAGGCTCTTGGTGGAGCTGATGGCCGGAGCCTTGTCGCCAAACACTTCACGCACACCTTTCATTTCCGCGACGTCGCCGACCGGGGTCGAAGTGCCGTGGGTGTTCAGGTAGTCGATCGGGGTGTCGACGGTGGACAGCGCCTGCTGCATGCAGCGGATCGCGCCTTCGCCGCTCGGGGCAACCATGTCGTAGCCGTCGGAAGTCGCGCCGTAGCCAACGATTTCCGCGTAGATCTTCGCACCACGGGCCAGGGCGTGTTCCAGCTCTTCAACCACGACCATACCGCCACCGCCGGCGATGACGAAACCGTCACGGTCGGCGTCATAGGCACGGGAGGCCTTTTCCGGAGTGTCGTTGCGCTTGCTGGACAGGGCGCCCATGGCGTCGAACAGGAACGACTGGCTCCAGTGCTCTTCTTCACCGCCACCGGCGAAGACGATGTCCTGCTTGCCCATCTGGATCTGTTCCATGGCAGTACCGATGCAGTGAGCACTGGTGGCGCAGGCAGAAGCGATGGAGTAGTTCAGGCCCTTGATCTTGAACGGAGTGGCCAGGCAAGCGGAAACGGTGCTGCTCATGGTCCGCGTTACGCGGTATGGGCCGACGCGCTTGACGCCTTTCTCGCGCAGGATGTCCAGCGCTTCCATCTGGTTCAGGGTCGATGCGCCACCGGAGCCGGCGATCAGGCCGGTACGCGGATTGGACACCTGCTCTTCGGTCAGGCCCGAGTCGGCGATGGCGTCTTTCATGGCCAGGTAGGCATAAGCTGCCGCGTGGCCGACGAAGCGATAGATCTTGCGATCGATCAGCTCTTCAAGGTTGAGGTCAATGGAGCCGGAAACCTGGCTACGCAGACCCATTTCGGCATATTCCGGGTTGAACCGGATGCCAGGGCGGCTTGCACGCAGGTTAGCGGAGACGGTCTCTTTGTCATTGCCCAGGCAAGAAACGATGCCCAGACCAGTGATAACGACGCGGCGCATGCGGATAACCCTTAGAAGTTGTCAGTGGAGGTGAACACGCCGACCCGGAGGCCTTCGGCGGTGTAGATTTCGCGCCCGTCGACAGTGACCGAACCGTCGGCGATGGCCAGGTTCAGCTTGCCCTTGAGGACGCGCTTGATATGAATGTTATAGGTGACTTTCTTGGCGGTCGGCAGGACCTGGCCGAAGAATTTCACTTCGCCCGAACCCAGCGCACGGCCACGGCCCGGCAGGCCTTGCCAGCCCAGGAAGAAGCCGACCAGTTGCCACATGGCGTCGAGGCCCAGGCAGCCCGGCATCACCGGATCGCCTTCGAAGTGGCAGGCGAAGAACCACAGGTCCGGAGTGATATCCAGCTCGGCGACCAATTCACCTTTGCCGTACTTGCCACCTTCTTCGCTGATCAGGGTGATGCGGTCAACCATCAGCATGTTCGGGGCGGGCAGTTGCGCGTTACCTGGGCCGAACAGCTCACCGCGACTGCAGCGCAGCAGGTCTTCCCGGGTAAAGGCGTTTTGTTTGGTCATGCGAGCTCCTCAATAGTCCCATGCGGCAGGTGGGGCAAATCTTCCCGGCCGATCGAAGCGTTCATGCCTCGAACCGGCAGCCTACTCATAGACTATTGCGTTGTGGTGAAAGTCACAGCAACAAGGACATGAATGTACACTTGTGCACTGAAATTATTATTCAAGCCCCTTTTCGGGCCTGTCGAGGTGCCTAAGACTGCCGCACTTTCGCCTTTCACGCCAGTCGCAGATGGTCGAAAGGCCTGTACTACTGCACCCAACGTTGCAGAATTTGCTGCAGATCATTCCGTTTGAAGGGTTTGGCCAGGTAATCGTTCATTCCCGCCGACAGGCACGCTTCGCGATCGCCCTGCAAGGCATTGGCGGTCAGGGCAATGATCGGCAGGTCGGTGCAACCGGGCAACTGGCGGATCTGCCGGGTGGCTTCATAGCCATCGATGACCGGCAAGCGGCAATCCATCAGGATCGCTTCGAAAATCAGGCTCTCGGCACTGCGTACCGCCTGCGCGCCGTCGGTCGCGACACTGACCTTGAAGCCCAGGCTGCGCAACATGGCTTCGATGACCGTCTGGTTGACCGGGTTGTCTTCGACCAGCAGCACATTGCGCCCTTCGCCGTCGCTGTTGCCGGTTTGCGCGCGTGGGGCCAACGGCGGCTGTGTCTGCTTGTGCAGTGCCAGGGGGATTTCCAGGGTGAACACCGAGCCGCGGCCTTCCTCACTCTGCGCGCGCAAGGTACCGCCCATGCGCTCGGCGAGCGTGCGGGCGATCGGCAGGCCCAGCCCGGTGCCACCGTAGCGCCTTGAAATGGAGCTGTCGGCCTGCTGGAAAGCGTTGAACATCAACTCCAGGCTTTGCGCCGGGATGCCGATGCCGCTGTCGCGCACTGTGCAGGTGAACCATAGCAACTCGTGATCCAGCGACTGCCACTGAGCCGCGATGGTGACACGGCCCTGCTCGGTGAACTTCAGCGCATTGCCGACCAGGTTGACCAATATCTGCCGGATACGCGTCGGGTCGCCCTTGACCTGCAAGCCGCGCATGTCGTCGGGGATCATCAGTTGCAAGTCGAGACCGCGCTGCGCGGCGCTGTGCTGGAACGACTGGGCGCAACTGCCGATCAGGTCGACGAGGTTGAACGGAATATGCTCCAGTTCCAGTTCCGAACGTTCGATCCGCGAAAAATCCAGGATGTCGTTGATGACCTTGAGCAAGTGCTCGGTAGATTCCGAGGCCAGCGCCGCGTACTCCACCTGTTCCTCGGTCATGTCGGTGGTTTCCAGCAACTGCAGCATGCCCAGTACGCCATTCATTGGCGTGCGCAGTTCATGGCTCATCATGGCGAGGAAGTCGGATTTGGCGTTGTTGGCCTTTTCCGCCTCTTCGCGGGTCTGGATCAACTGCGCCATGGCCTGGTGTTGTTCGCGGCTGGCCTGCTCGAGACCGCTGGCGAGGTTGTTGATGTGTTGCGACAGCGCCCCCAGCTCGGTGTCATCGACAATCGGCAGCGGTTTTTTGTAGTCGCCGTCCTGGATTGCCTTGACCGCATTGCCGATGTCACGGATCGGTCGCGACAGGCTGCCCGCCAGACGCCGGGCCACGAGGAAGGTAAAGAGCAGGGCAAACAGCGCCAGGATGGCGGCCTTGAGCACGATTTCCTGCTGACGCCGGCTGAAGGCATCGTTGGACAGCCCGACGATCACCCGGCCAAGATAGTCTTCGGCGGGGGCCGCACTGGCGGTTTTGCTGCTCTGAAAAAAATCATTGTGCAAGGCGATTCGCTGCAGCCGTATCGGTGCCTGGAACACTTCGAGCTGCTGCGCGCGATTGTGGTGTTCACTCGGTTGTTCGACGTACACCAGAACCCGGTTTGTACTGTCCTGGATTTCCAGAAAGCTCACGTTGGGTGTGGCCAGCGTCGCCTTGAGCAAGGTTTCGAGCACTTCGATGTTGCCCGAAATCACGCCGTACTCGGTGGCCGGGGCCAGTTGATTGGCGATCAACTGGCCGGTGTGGGTGATTTCCTGACGCAGATCCTGAATGCGTACGAACGTGAAAAAACTGATCAGCAACAAGGTCAGCAGCAGGGCAGGGCCAAGGCTGATGAGTTGGGTGCGAGTGTTGATGTCCCAGCGGCGGCGCAAGCTCATGGACGGCGTTCTCCTTCAGCCAGCAACGTGGCGACAGACGCTTCGTTTATCTGTTCGATACCCAGCGAACGCGCCACCTGCGGATTACTCGCGACCTTGAATCGATCGGGGTAGTGCGTGCGCGGCCAGGTGGCCGGTGGCCGGTCGAGCAATTCGTTGATGATCGCCAGCCAATCGCTCTGATCGCTGTAAGTGCTGGCCAGACTCCCGGCCTTGACGAATCCGGCGTTGGGTCCGATCAGCGCCACTTGCTGCGAGTAGCTGCTCAGCAGCAGGTTCTTGGCGGTTTGCGGGTTGTACAGGTCGGCGTCGTCCAGGCCCAGCAACACGTCGCTGTTTTTCAGCAAGGCCTGTAGCGGGCGACTGTCGTGAATGTTGTCCCAGCGCTGGGTGACCACCTCAAGGCCCAAGGGGAGGGCGGCCTGACGCAACTCATTCAACAGGAATTCACTGTGGTTGTCGTAGAGCACGCCGATGCGTTTGGCTTGCGGCAACAGGGTGCGTGTCAAGCGCAACTGGCGGTCCAGCGGTGGATCGCTCCATAGCAGGGAAAGGCGCGCAGGCAGCATGTTGTTCAAACGTTGCCGGGCTTGCAGGCGGCTGATACGCAACACCAGTGTTGCCGGGCCCCGGGCGCCCTGCAGGCGCCAGTCGAGGCTGGGCAGGTCGAGCAGTATCAAGCGGGTGTTTTCCGGCAGCTTGTCAGGAACCGGCAAACTGGCCAGTGTCTGGAATCGTACGTTATCGCTCGGCCGTAATTCGCTCAGGGCCTGAGTAAACGCCCGCACACCGGGGCTGTCTTCGGCCCCCGTGAGCAAGATGTCGGCCGCGTTACTCGCCAGGCTGCCCAGCAGGCCGCTTGTCAGCAGGCAAAGCATGGCCAGCAGCCGACCCAGGGTCGGCGCTCTCCACGCCGGACGACACGGCATCTTAAAGCTCCAGCTCCGCGCTGAAATACATCACGTGGCGCTGCTCATAATTGTTGTCGATGAAAGTGGTCGGCTGATTGTCCAGCCGTTGCTGGAGCACTCCGGCCAGCTCCAGGCTGGCCTTGCCCAAGGCAATACGTTTGGCGATGCGCGCATCGACCCGTTCAAAGCGGTAGCCATTGAGGGCGTCATCGCCATAGTAGAAAAGCGCACTGTTCCAGCCCCGGCCCCAATCGCGCAGCCATCCGGCTGAACCACTGTTGCTTGCAGTCTGTCTGGCATCCAGCGGGTTGCTGGTGTCGGCATCGACGTAGGCATAGGTCAGTCGCAGGCGATCGAGGCTGCCGACACGCCAGTCGAGCTGGGTTTCGGCGCCGGTAAATCGCGCCTCGTTGGCATTGCTGGCGATGTACTGATTGTTGCGCAGCGGTTCACTGATCATGCCGGTGATTTCGTCGTGGAACAACTTCACGTCGACCGCCAGCCCCGGTGCGGGAAAGTAGCCGTTGTAGCCCAGTTCCCGGGACCGCATGTGCTCTTGATCGAGGTCGCCGGGGCCACGGGTCTTGACGAAATAGCGGGCGCTGGACTGGCCAAAGGCACCGGGCCTGAGGTTGGTGACCTGATAACTCCAGTTGACGTTGTTCTCGAACATGTCCGGAGAACGGACGGCCTCTGAGTACACCGCACGCAAGCCGTGGCGCGGGTTGATCAGGTAGTTGACCGCCATGCGAGGTGTCAGCGAGCTGCCGATCAAGCGGGTGTCCTCGAACATGGCTCCGCCCTGCAGCAGCCAGTGTTCGCTCGGACTCCACTCGAACTGGCCGAACGCCCGCCAGATCCTGTCATCGAGCGTGCCATTGAAGTAGGTTTCGGAGTCCGCCCGGTCGTAGCGATAGTTCATCCCGCTGACCAGCCGCAGGTTATCGGCAAGGCTCAGAGTGTCCTGCAGCTCGAGGTCGTAGCGCGATTCCCGGGTGCTCTGGTCGATGTCGCCGCAAACGGTCTGGCTCGCGCCGTTGCGCCATTGATCGAGTACCTGGTTGGCCAATGCCTGCTCGGCGGGTGTGCCGGCCGGTGCACCAGGACCGATGAAGCGCGTGATGTTGCGGGCCAGGCGTTCGGTGTAGTTCGGGTTCAATTGCCAGAGCTCGGTCAGTTGCGGGCTGAACGAAACTTCTGCGTCGCAGGCGCGCCAGGTTTGCTGACGGTCCCAGTGTTGGGCCGAACCCTGGATATAAAGGCTGTGGTCGGGATTGACGTCCAGATTCCAGCGCAATGACCCGGCGTAGTCCTTGGCGGTGACGTCGGAGTCGTTGCCCGCGCGGGTAATCCCCGGAAACACCGGCCGGTAGGTATAGGGCCGCTGGTTGGTGCCGTCCTTGCCATTCAATTGCCAATCGAGGCTTTGCCGTTCGTCGAGGCTCTGGCTGACGGCGAGGTTGAAGCGATTGAGGCGGCGACTGTCATGGTAGGCGGCGCCGGTTCGGTCGGTGTCGAAACCGTCGTCTTGCTGGCCGGACAGGGACAGGCGCAAGTCACCGTCCTCCCAGCTCATGCCCTGGCTGGCATAAAAGTCGTTGATGCCGCGCTGGCCCTGGGTGACCTTCATGCGCGTACCGTGACTGTCGGCGGGCCGCCGGGTAATGATGTTGACCACTGCCATCAGGGCATTGGCACCGTAGCTGACGGTATTCGGCCCGCGGAAGACTTCGATGCGCTCGATGTCTTCCATGGCCACCGGTATGTCACTCCAATCCACGGTGGCGAGGCCGGCGCGATACACCGAACGCCCGTCGATCAGCACTTGCATGCGTCGCGCTTGCGTCGCATTGGTGCCGTGGTAATTCACCGCCGCCTGATTGCCGTTGATGTTGCCGACCATCATCCCCGGTACCAGACGCAGCAGTTCGCTGATGTCGCGGGCGCCACTGGCGTGGATCAGGGCACTGTCGATGACCGTCATGCTTCCCGGAACGGCCGCCGGCGACTGCTTCAGGCGCGTGGCCGTGAGCACTTGCGGTAGCGGTTCGTTGTCCAGGAACAAGTCGTCGGCCAGCAATGGCGAGCTGAAAATCAGCGCCAGTACCAGAGGCGAACGCGGTGAAGGAGTACCCGGAGACACAACACATCCCTGTCAGTGATTGAAGGCGCGCATGTTAACCGAGCCGAATGACTTTTCCATTCACGATGTCTGCATTTTCCTCGGTTTTAATGGTCTTCTTCCTACGGGTGCCGGTATTTGATGTCGGGGCTGGCCGCCGATGGGCTGCCCCGTATAATGCCGACATCGCCACTGGTATGGATTAACGGATTGCATATGACTGAACAGCGCCCGATTGCGGTCCTGGGAGGCGGAAGTTTTGGAACCGCCGTGGCTAATCTGCTGGCCGAAAATGGGCATCAGGTCCTTCAGTGGATGCGAGACCCCGAACAGGCCGAGGCCATTCGGGTCAATCGCGAAAACCCGCGTTACCTCAAAGGCATCAGGATTTTGCCGGGTGTGACTGCAGTCACCGACCTGCAAGCCACCCTGGACGCCTGTGACCTGTGTTTTGTCGCACTGCCCTCCAGCGCGCTGCGCTCGGTGCTGGTGCCGTACGCTGAACGCCTGACCGGCAAATTGCTGGTGAGCCTGACCAAGGGCATCGAAGCCCACACGTTCAAGTTGATGAGCGAGATCCTCGAAGAGATCGCCCCGCAAGCGCGCATCGGCGTATTGTCCGGGCCGAACCTGGCCCGTGAAATCGCCGAACATGCACTGACCGCCACGGTGGTCGCCAGTGAAGACGAAGAACTGTGCCAGCAGGTTCAGGCCGCGCTGCACGGGCGCACCTTTCGTGTCTATGCCAGCGCCGACCGTTTCGGTGTAGAGCTGGGCGGAGCATTGAAAAACGTCTACGCGATCATCGCCGGCATGGCGGTGGCAATGGGCATGGGGGAAAATACCAAGAGCATGCTGATCACCCGGGCTCTGGCGGAAATGACCCGTTTCGCGGTGAATCAGGGCGCCAACCCGATGACCTTCCTGGGGCTGGCAGGCGTGGGCGATCTGATCGTGACCTGTTCGTCGCCCAAGAGCCGCAACTATCAGGTCGGCTTCGCCCTCGGCCAGGGCCTGAGCCTGGACGAGGCCGTCACGCGCCTGGGCGAAGTCGCCGAAGGGGTCAACACCCTCAAAGTGCTCAAGGCCAAGGCCCAGGAGGTTGGCGTGTACATGCCGCTGGTCGCCGGGTTGCACGCGATCCTGTTCGAAGGCCGCACGCTGGAGCAGGTCATCGGTCTGTTGATGCGTGGCGAGCCGAAAACCGACGTCGACTTCATTTCCACCAGTGGTTTCAACTAATCACGCTTGCCAGAAAAGCAGGGAGTTGCACATGAACGATCCAAAAGTAGAAGCCAGGTACGAATCCATCCTGCTGCGCGTGTTGTGGATGATCGTCTTCGTGCTGGTGTGGCAAGTGGCGCAGTTCATCCTCGGCGCCGTCGTGCTGGTGCAGTTGATCTATCGTTTGTTTTATGGCGCCCCGAGCGCCAGCCTGATGAATTTCGGCGACAGCCTGAGCCAGTTTCTGGCGCAGATCGGTCGTTTCGGCAGCTTTCACAGCGACCAGAAGCCTTGGCCGTTCGCCGATTGGCCGGCGCCGCGTGCGCCGGAAGGTGAAGCGCCGCATGTCGTGGCACCGGCACCGCATCCGGCTCGAGATGAGGAACCCAAGCTATGAAACTCTGGGTATTGCGTCATGGTGAAGCCGAACCACACGGTTCCAAACCCCACGATTCGGAACGGGAACTGACTGCCAACGGTCGTGAAGAAGTGCTGCGCGCCGCCGCCAACCTGGTGGGCCAGCCGCTGACAGCGATCTATGCCAGCCCTTACATGCGAGCGCAGCAGACGGCGCAACTGGTGCGCGAAACACTGGGATTCGAACCGGAAATCCGCATCGTCGAATGGCTGACTCCGGACACCGACCCGGACAAGGTCGCCGAGCAACTGGTTTCTGTCAGTGAAGCCCTGCTGGTCAGTCACAACCCGCTGGTGGGTAACTTGCTGAGCTACCTGCAACATGGCGCAGGATATCCCCCGGAGAGAGTCAGCACCGCCGGGCTGGCCGAACTCAAGGGCGATGAACTGCTGGTCGGTTCGATGACGCTCGACAGCATCAAGCACCCGTAACGTCGCTTTTCTGTGGGAGCGTGGCTTGCCCGCGAAAACATCGACTTGGTTTGCCTGATAAATCGCGGAGCCTGCATCGCGGGCAAGCC
>NZ_JBGLYV010000086.1:0-25082 GCF_047304225.1 Pseudomonas sp. Pseusp3
CTGTTGCACCGGCGCTCTGCCGCGAGCACGTCCGGGCGCCGGTGCAACAGCTCGCCGGGATCGCCAATCGGCAACGCCTTGGCGATGGCCGGCAAGTCCTTTGGACTCAAGTCGATGCTCAGCGTGTCAGGGCGTTCGCCCAGCAGCGTGGCGATGCGGTTTTTGTGGTGCACCTGCTCCGCCTGCAGTTGCGGCACGCTGGCCTCGACGGCCGCCAACCGGGCATCGGCACGCACCACGTCGAGTTCGTTACCCACGCCAGCGTCTCGCAGGCTCACCGTCACGGTGCGCGATTCACTCTGGTTCTTGAGGTTGGCCAGGGCAATTTTTTCCCGCAGTTGTGCTCCGCGCAGTTGACCATAGGCATCCACCAGTTCGGCGATCATGCTCACCCGCAGCTGGTACAGGTCCGCCGCCGTGGCGTCTTCCCGGGCATCGCTGGACTCCAGTTCGCGCTGGATGCGCCCGAACAGATCGATCTCCCAAGCCATGTCCAGGCCCAGATCGTAGCGTTCGGTGTTGACCCGGTGCTCGGTCAGCCCCGGTACCTGCGACTTGCCCTGCAGACTGCTGACACGGCTGGTGACCACCGGCAGGTTGTCGTTGCTGACGTCGTCGCGGATGGCCCGGGCGGCTTTCCAGCGGGCAAAGGCCACGCGCAGATCGCGGTTGCCGTCGAGCGCTTTGCCGACCAGCTGGTTCAGCGTGGGGTCATCGAATTGCTGCCACCACAGCGTTTCGAAACGCGTTTGATCGTAATTGGCCCCTTGTGCCGAAACGACATGGGCGGGTGCCGTGTCCGGGGTTTTGTAATCCGGCCCGACCGTGCATGCCGCTAACGCGGTGACCAGCAGACTCGGTAAAAACAGCTTGAAAGCGTTCATCAGTGTGCCTCCGAATCAATAACCTTGAGCGAGTGAACCTGGGCCGCCTTGCGCGCGGCTTTACGCTCGATGTAGCGACGAATCAGGACGAAGAACACCGGCGTCAGCAGCAACCCGAAGAAGGTCACCCCGAGCATTCCGGAGAACACCGCGACCCCCATGGCCCGACGCATTTCCGAACCGGCTCCGGTGGACGTCACCAACGGGATCACCCCCATGATGAAAGCGATCGAGGTCATCAGGATCGGCCGCAGACGCATGCGGCAAGCGTCGAGTACTGCGTCCAGCGGCGACAGGCCCTGGTCCTGCCGGTCCTTGGCGAACTCGACGATCAGGATCGCGTTCTTGCAGGCCAGGCCCACCAGCACGATCAAGCCGATCTGGGTGAAGATGTTGTTGTCGCCCTTTGAGATGATCACCCCGGCAATCGCCGACAACAGGGTCATCGGTACGATCAGGATCACCGCCAGCGGCAGGCTCCAGCTTTCATACAGTGCCGCCAACACCAGGAACGCCAGCAGGACGCAGAGCGGGAACACCAGCAACGCGGTATCGCCGGACAGGATCTGCTGGTAGGTCAGGTCGGTCCATTCGTAGGTCATGCCGTTGGGCAGCTCTTCCTTGAGCAGTTTCTCGATGGCTTTCTGGGCCTGGCCGGAGCTGAAGCCGGGCGCCGCCGCTCCGTTGATTTCCGCACTGATGAAGCCGTTGTAGTGCATGACCCGATCAGGCCCCGACGTCGGGCTGACCTTGATGAACGTGGCGAGCGGGATCATTTCCCCATGATCATTACGCACCTTCAACTGGCCGATCTGCTCCGGCTCCAGGCGGAATTGCTGGTCGGCCTGAACGTTGACCTGATAGGTGCGGCCGAAACGGTTGAAGTCGTTGGCATACAGCGAACCCAGGTACACCTGCAACGTATCGAAGATATCGCTGACGGCGACGCCGTGAGTCTTGGCCTTTTCCCGGTCGATCGCGGCGTCGACCTGCGGCACGTTCACCGTGAAGCTGGTGAACAGGTTGGCCAGCTCCGGAACGCTGCGGCTCTTGGCGATGACGTTCATGGTCTCTTTGTACAGGGCTTCATAACCCAGGTTGCCGCGGTCTTCGATCTGCAGTTTGAACCCGCCGATGGTGCCCAGGCCTTGAACCGGCGGTGGCGGGAACACGGCGATGTAGGCGTCCTGAATGCTGCCGAACTTGGCGTTCAGTGACGCGGAAATGGCCTTTGCCGACAGACTCGGGTCTTTGCGTTCATCGAAGGGCCGCAAGCCGATGAAGGCGATACCAGCGTTCGGGCTGTTGGTGAAGCCATTGATCGACAGTCCGGGGAACGCCACCGCGCTGTCGAAACCCGGCTCGTTCATGGCGATGGTGCTCATGCGCCGGATCACCGACTCCGAGCGATCAAGGCTGGCGGCGTCCGGCAGTTGCGCGAAAGTCACCAGGTATTTTTTATCCTGGGTCGGCACGAAACCGGTCGGCGTGGTACTGAAGCCCATGTACGTCATGGCGATCAGCCCGGCATACACCAGCAAGGCCACGCCGCTGCCACGAATGACCTTGGCGACGGCAACCACATAGCCATGGCTGGCCTTTTCGAATACACGGTTGAAGGGTTTGAACAGCCAGCCACCGAACAGACGATCCAGCACTTTGGAGAAACGGTCTTTCGGCGCGCCGTGGGCCCTGAGTAATACCGCGGCCAATGCCGGCGACAGGGTCAAGGAGTTGAACGCCGAGATCACCGTCGAGATGGCAATGGTCAGGGCGAATTGCTTGTAGAACTGCCCGGTCAAGCCCGAGATGAACGCTGCCGGCACGAATACCGCACACAACACCAACGCGGTGGCGATGATCGGTCCGGTCACCTCGCCCATGGCTTTCTTGGTGGCCTCGATCGGCTCGAGGCCCAACTCGATGTTGCGCTCGACGTTCTCCACCACCACGATCGCATCATCGACCACGATACCGATCGCCAGCACCAGGCCAAACAGCGACAGGGCATTGAGCGAGAAACCGAACAGGTGCATCACGGCAAACGTGCCGATCAACGACACCGGTACGGCGACCAGCGGAATGATCGAGGCGCGCCAGGTTTGCAGGAACAGGATCACCACCAGCACCACCAGGATCAGTGCTTCGAACAGCGTGTGAACCACCGCTTCAATCGAACTGCGGACGAAGATGGTCGGATCGTAGACGATCTCGTAGTCCATGCCCTCCGGGAAGCCCTTCTTCAGCTCGGCCATCTTCGCCCGCACCTGGTCGGAGACGTCGATCGCATTGGAACCCGGGCGCTGGAAAATCGGCATCGCCACCGCTTCCTGGTTATTGAGCAGTGCGCGCAGGGCGTACTGGTTGGAGCCGAGCTCAATCCGCGCAATGTCCTTGAGGCGAGTGATCTCGCCGTCCGGACCACTGCGGACAATCACGTTCTCGAACTCCTCCTCGGTGACGAGCCGCCCCTGGGAGTTGATCGACATCTGGAAGCTCGTGGCGTTGGGCGCAGGCGGTGCGCCCAATTGGCCGGCAGCGACCTGACGGTTCTGTTCGCGGACCGCGTTGACCACATCGGTCGCGGTCAGGTTGCGTGAAGCGGTCTTGTTCGGATCGAGCCAGATACGCAGCGAGTAGTCGCCGATACCGAACATCTTCACGTCACCGATACCGTTCAGGCGCGACAGCTCATCCTTGACGTTGAGGATCGCGTAGTTGGACAGGTACAGCATGTCGTAGCGCTTGTCCGGCGAGGTCAGGTGCACCACCATCGTCAGCTCGGGCGACGCCTTGTCCACGGTGATACCGATGCGCGTCACTTCTTCGGGAAGTTTTGGCTCGGTGCGCGTGACACGGTTCTGTACCTGCACCTGGGCGTTGTCCAGGTCGGTGCCCAGGGCGAAGGTCACCGTGAGGGTGAGCCGGCCATCGGCGGTAGACTGCGAATACATGTACAGCATGTTCTCGACGCCGGTGATGGCTTGTTCGAGTGGCGCGGCAACGGTTTCGCCAATCACCTTGGGGTTGGCGCCCGGGTAGTTGGCGTGAATGACGACGGTCGGTGGCACCACCTCGGGGTATTCGCTGATCGGCAACTGGAACAGCGCGATGGCACCGGCGATCAGGATCAGCAGCGACAGCACGGCGGCGAAGATCGGCCGCGTGATAAAGAACTGGGAGAACTTCATGGCTGTGTTCCTTTATCCGCGTGGTGAAACGGCAGCATCGGTTTTCACCAGCGCCGGTGACGGAGCGACGGGCTGATTACCCGCCTCGATGGCCTGCCGCTGACGGGCCAGGGTGGCGACGGTTTGCGCATCGGCCATTGGCGCATCCTGAGGCGCGACCACCGCGCCGGGACGAACCCGTTGCAGACCGTTGATGACGATCCGGTCGTCTTTCTGCAAACCGCTGCGCACAATGCGCAACCCTTCGAGCTTCGGCCCCAGATCGACGCTGCGGTACACGGCCTTGTTGTCCTGGTCGATCACCAGCACGAACTTCTTGCCCAGGTCGGTGCCCACTGCCTCGTCCTTGATCAGCAGGCCGGCATAGGCCGCGCTGCCCACCAGCTTCAATCGGGCATACAAGCCCGGGGTGTATTGGCCATCGGCGTTGTCGAACACCGCGCGACCACGAATGGTGCCCGTCTTGGGATTGACCTGGTTGTCGACAAAGTTCATCTGCCCCAGGTGGCTGTTGCCCTCCTCGTTCGACAGGCCCATGTACACCGGCGTGGACTGACTGCGCCGGCCTTCGCGGGAGAGTTGGCCGTACTTGAGGAACAGGCGTTCGTCGGCGTCGAAATAGGCGTAGACCTTGTCGGTGGAGACCACGCTGGTCAGCGCCGAGGTGTCGGCGGTGACGATGTTGCCAGCGGTGATTTCGGCACGGCTGACCCGGCCGGTGATCGGCGCGGTGACGCGGGTGAAGCTCAGGTTCAGGCGTGCGAGATCGAGTTGTGCCTGCACGGCATCGACGGCGGCCTTGGCTTCCTGGGCGGTGGTGCTGCGCGTGTCGGCCAGTTCCGCAGAAATGGCATTGCTGCTCAGCAGGCGCTGGCCGCGTTGCGCTTCGTTGCCGGTTCGAACCAGCGTGGCGCGAGTTTGCTGCAACTGCGCTTCAAGGCGATGCACTTCGTGCTCGAACGGCCGTGGATCGATCTGGAACAGCAAATCCCCTTTCTTTACCGACTCGCCATCCGTGAAGGCGACACGATCGATCTGCCCCGAAACCCGCGGGCGAACCACGACGGTTTCCGGCGCTTCCAGGCGGGCGGTGACCTCATCCCATTCAGTGATGGGTTGCTCGAGCACTTTGGCGACCGTGACATGCGGCGCACCCGGAGCCTGGGCGGCATCGGGTGCGTGGCCGCAAGCAGTGATGGTCGCCAACGCCAATGCAACAAGGGGATAACGCAAAGGTTTGAGTGACTGTTCCATGGGGGTGTCCGCCTGACGGTTTAGGGGTTGGAGAATTCTCGGCCGCACAGGGGGCAGCGACGAATTGAACGGAGTGAACTTGGCTATCATCATTAATGATGACTATCATGTTTAAGAACAAAAAAAACGAATACTCAGATCAAGCCTATGAATTAATTAGATTTTTTACTGGAAGCCGTCAGACTGACGACGGAACAGATGGAGTCCAATGCGGGCCCAAGCATTTGCGCCACCTGCAAGGCTCGGGTGGTCGGTTCCATTTTGTGGCCAATGCGTTTAAACAGAGGGTCGTTGAACAGCGTGCGCAAACGGCCCAATGCACCGCTGACCGCCGGTTGCCCCAGGCAAAGTCTTTCTGCGGCCCGACTGACATTGCGCTCCTGAATGAGCACCTCGAAAACCACCAGCAGATTGAGGTCGATACTGCGCAGATCATTACGTTTCATGGGCCAGCACCTTGTGAGGTGTTTTGACTTGAGCCACGGGCTCGGGACCGGCAAAGCCATTGCAGCGAATTTATATTACGACCATCATAAATACCAGCCCCCCGCAAAAATTTGCCAGGGCGCTCGTCGGATGACAGGACCCACTCATGAAAGTGACAAAAGACCAGGCAGCGGCCAACAAGGAAGCGATCCTCGGCGCGGCCTCGAGGATGTACCGGGAAAAAGGCATCGACGGCATTGGCATCGGCGAGCTTTCACGCTCGGTGGGCCTGACCCATGGCGGCTTTTACGGACAGTTCCCCGGTGGCAAGGAGCAGTTGGCGTCGGAGGCCGTGAGCCGCACGTTCGAAACCAACATCGAAGACTGGCGAGCGGCCAAATCCATCCCCGAACTGCTCAAGGGTTACCTGACCCAAGCCCACCTGAGCAACTGGACCGAAGGCTGCCCGATCCCCGCCCTGGGTGCCGATGTCGCGCGCAACGGCGGAGCGGTCAGCCACTCGTTCACCAAAGGCGTGCAGACCCTGATCGAAACGCTGATGCCATTGGTCGACGGCGATACCTATGAGGAAAAGCACCAGCAAGCCTTGCGCATCCTGTCATCGATCACAGGGGCAATACTGATCGCCAGGGCCCTGGACAACCCTCGATTGTCGGAGCAGTTCCTGCAATCGGTGATCGAGGCCTGGTCTGCCGACGCCCAGGCATGACAAGCCTGGTAAACCAGAGAGACACGTCATGAATGAGGAGTCGCCATCAGCGCTCCGGGCAACATCAACAAGACTGAACTAGCTTTACCCGCAACCACGGCCAACCGGCAAGGAGTTGTGATGCGCGCCTCAGCATTTTCAGTCGGTCAACCAGCCCCTTGGTTCTATTGCCGAACTCAACTAAGGGAACGCTTTTGTTTCGACACTATCGCCGGTCGGTATGTCGTGCTTTATTTTTTCGGTTCTGCGGCTGATCCGGCATCAATTAAAATTCTGGAAGGTATTCGGACCCATCGCCAGCGGTTCGATGACGATCACATTTGCTTCTTTGGTGTTTCCGTAGATCCGGATGATGAAAAGCTCAAGCGGGTAGAAAGTTCGATACCTGGCATGCGCTTCATTTGGGATTTCGATCGGTCAGTCAGCAAGCTCTACGGTACGTTGCAAACAG
Organism: Pseudomonas sp. Pseusp3; assembly: GCF_047304225.1. Taxonomy (NCBI): domain Bacteria; kingdom Pseudomonadati; phylum Pseudomonadota; class Gammaproteobacteria; order Pseudomonadales; family Pseudomonadaceae; genus Pseudomonas; species Pseudomonas sp. Pseusp3. Next base: position 6,937 of record NZ_JBGLYV010000086.1, read on the forward strand.
ACGGCAGTATCAGGCAAATGACCTATGTGCTGGATCATGCGCTACGTGTCCTGGCCGTCGTCCCGATAGAAGCACCGGTTGATAACCATGTCCCCTTGTTGATGCGCTTTCTGGATAGATTGCCCGCACCGACTCCGCCACGCGCCGCCACTCCACACGCACCAGTCCTGGTGGTTCCCCGTATATTCGAGCCTTCGCTGTGTAAAGCACTGATACGTTATTACGACGAACGTGGCGGAGAGGAATCCGGGTTCATGACCGAGCAATCGGGTAAAACCGTCCAGATCACCGACCATAACCACAAACGACGTCGTGACTGCGTGATTGAAGATCAGGCTCTAACCAAAGCCTGTGTGTTGCGTATAGCCAACCGTCTGCTTCCACAGCTACATCAAGCGTTCCAGTTCAATGCCACTCGAATGGAGCGCTACCTGGTGGCCTGCTACAACAGCGAGGAAGGCGGGCATTTCCGGCCCCATCGGGATAACACCACGAAGGGTACGGCGCATCGCCGCTTTGCCGTTTCCCTGTTTCTCAATGCGGAAGAGTACGACGGTGGTTTTCTGCATTTTCCAGAGTATGGAAAAGTACTTTACAGCGCTCCAACAGGAGGGGCCGTGGTGTTTTCGTGCTCACTGTTGCACGAAGCCACCCCGGTAACCCAAGGTCGCCGTTATATGTTTCTGCCGTTTCTATACGATGATGCTGCGCGCGTCATTCGAGAAGAGAACCGCTCATTTATTGAAAGCTGACTCGCGCTAAACACCATTCAGCTTTCATCTGGGACCGGGCCATGACCGCCAAGGTTCATGGTCGCCGGACGCCCTCCGCTGAAGCAGGAGCCGGAGGGCGAGCCGGGGTACTTTTTTGCCGGCAATACCAACGTTACGACAACCTCCCCTATTTCAGATCGAATCGATCCAGGTTCATCACTTTGGTCCAGGCGGCGACGAAGTCCTTGACGAACTTCTGCTGCGCATCGGCGCAGGCATAGACTTCGGCCAGCGCACGCAACTGCGCGTTCGAACCGAAGACCAGGTCAACTCGGGTGCCCGTCCACTTCACTGCACCGGTTTTGCGATCACGCCCTTCATACTCTTGCTGGGCATCCGACACGGGCTTCCATTCCACGCCCATATCCAGCAGGTTGGTGAAGAAATCGTTGGTCAGCGTCTCCGGCCGTTGGGTGAACACGCCATGCCGGGTTTGCCCGACATTGGTGTTCAACACCCGCAGCCCACCCAGCAATACCGTCATTTCCGGTGCGCTCAGCGTCAGCAGTTGCGCCTTGTCGATCAGCAATTTTTCGGCCGGCACACGGTACTGTTGCTTCAGGTAATTACGGAAGCCGTCGGCAATCGGTTCAAGGTAGCCGAAGGAGTCGACATCGGTCTGTTCCTGACTGGCGTCCATGCGTCCCGGGCTGAACGGCACCGTCACACTGTGGCCGGCGTTTTTTGCAGCCTGTTCGACACCCGCACCACCGGCGAGCACGATCAGGTCGGCCAGGGAGATTTTCTTGCCACCGGTTTGCGCGCTATTGAACTCCTTCTGGATGCCTTCGAGTTTGGCCAGCACATTGGCCAGTTGCCCCGGCTGGTTGGCCGGCCAGGATTTCTGCGGCGCCAGGCGCAGACGCCCGCCGTTGGCACCGCCGCGCTTGTCGGAGCCACGGAAGCTGGAAGCCGCCGCCCAAGCTGTAGATACAAGCTGCGAGACCGACAGGCCGGACGCCAGCACCTTGCTTTTCAGGCCCGCCACGTCGCTGTCATTGACCAGCGGATGATCGACGGCAGGGATCGGGTCTTGCCACAGAAGCTCTTCGTTCGGCATTTCCGGGCCGAGGTAACGCGAGAGCGGGCCCATGTCACGGTGAATCAGCTTGTACCAGGCACGGGCGAAGGCGTCGGCCAACTGGTCTGGATTGGCCAGGAAGCGCCGGGAAATCGGTTCATAGATCGGGTCGAAGCGTAGCGACAGGTCCGTGGTCAGCATGGTCGGATCGCGCCGTTTTGACGGATCGTGGGCATCCGGAATGGTGCCGGCGCCAGCGCCGCTTTTCGGCTTCCACTGGTTGGCCCCCGCCGGGCTCTTGGTCAGTTCCCATTCGTAACCGAACAGGTTCTCCAGGTAGTTGTTGCTCCACTGGGTTGGCGTGGTCGTCCAGGTCACTTCCAGGCCGCTGGAGATGGTGTCGCCGCCTTTACCGGTACCGAACGTGCTCTTCCAGCCCAGGCCCTGCAGTTCGAGGCCGGCGGCTTCGGGCTCAGGTCCGACATGATCGACGGTACCTGCACCGTGGGTTTTGCCGAAGGCGTGACCGCCCGCGATCAGCGCGACGGTTTCCTCGTCGTTCATTGCCATGCGCGCAAAGGTTTCACGGATATCTATCCCGGCGGAAACCGGATCAGAGTTGCCTTCAGGGCCTTCGGGGTTTACGTAGATCAGGCCCATCTGCACGGCTGCGAGAGGGGTTTCCAGAGTGCGCTCTACGGGATTTTGTCCGGCATCCTTGCCATAACGCACGTCGCCACCCAGCCACTTGCTTTCCGAGCCCCAGTAAACGTCTTCGTCCGGTTCCCAGACATCCGGGCGACCAGCGGAAAAACCAAAGGTCTTGAAGCCCATGGACTCCAGTGCAACGTTGCCGGCGAGGACGATCAGGTCGGCCCAGGAGATTTTGTTGCCGTACTTTTGCTTGATCGGCCAGAGCAGCCGACGGGCCTTGTCGAGGCTGACGTTGTCCGGCCAGCTGTTGAGCGGTGCGAAGCGTTGCTGGCCGGAACCGGCGCCGCCCCGGCCGTCACCGGTGCGATAGGTGCCTGCGGCGTGCCAGGACATGCGGATAAAGAAAGGCCCATAGTGACCGAAGTCCGCCGGCCACCAGTCCTGGGAGTCGGTCATCAGCGCAGTCAGGTCTTTTTTCAACGCCTGGAAGTCCAGGCTCTTGAAGGCTTCGGCGTAGTTGAAGTCGCCCCCCAACGGGTCAGACTTGGGCGAGTGTTGACTCAGGATCTTCAGGTTCAGTTGGTTCGGCCACCAGTCGCGGTTCGTCGTGCCACCGCCAGCGGCGTGATTGAACGGGCATTTCGATTCAGTTGACATGGCATCTCCTCTTTATTTTGTTTTCAGCTAACCACCTTTGAGCGTGGATCCGGATCACCGATTGATGAAATAGCTTTTCGGTATGGGATCCATAGCCTTAAGGCTATGATGGCCCCGTGATCAGTCGCTCCAGAACATCCATTAAAGTACCGCTCCGGGAAACTGTCGCTGCCACCGGGGAGATAGCTGATAAACAGTTCAAATCAGCACGAAGCTGCAGCAGCTCGCAAGAGCATCGGCAAGATCATGAACACCTGCCACAATGCATTATTGTTATTTGCTACAAGGATGTTGGCGATCGGAAGGATCGTTTGCCGCAAGAGGTTTCACCATGCTCCTCAAAATCATTGTCATCTGGATATTGCTGTCGATCATCGTCGCCGCCGTGTTCTGTCGCCTGATGCATAACGCCAAGGTTGCCGACCATGCGCTCAAGATCGCCAGGCCGGATCCTCAGCCCCAGGGTCAAAAGGTGGACAGCACTGCCATGACCCGGGATAAAAGTGGCGGCGACGATTCGGATTGCCACGCGGCCTGAAACATCCGGTGCGTTCCTGCACGCAATAAAAAACCGGCCTTTCAGCCGGTTTTTTTGTTTCGCTCAACAGCACTTCGGTCCGGCTTTACTGCCGTAACGGGCTTCCTGACGCTCGCGAAAGAACATCTCATAGCTCATCACCGGTTTGTCCGGGTGCTTGGTCTGCATATGCTCGACGTAGTTATCGTAGTCGGGCATGCCGACCATCAGGCGCGCGGCCTGACCGAGGTATTTACCGAGGCGACTCAGGTCATTGAACATGCTGCCCTCCTCGCCTATGCATTCGGCACGGCCTGGAATGGCGCTTCTTTATCCGTACGCTCCTTGCTGCCCCAGGCGGAGATACCGACCTTGAGCGCGAAGAACAGGATGCTGAACACCACGAACAGGAACAGCGCGGTCAGCGTTGCGTTGGTGTAGGCGTTGAAGATCACGTGCTGCATCTGGTCGATGCTCTTGGCCGGGGCCAGCACCTGACCGTTGGCCAGCGCATCACTGTACTTCTTGGCCAGGGCGAGGAAGCCGATCGCCGGGTTGGCGTCGAACAGTTTGATGAAGCCGGCGGTGGTGGTGCAGATCAGCAGCCATACCGCTGGCAGCAAGGTCACCCAGACATAACGCTGGCGCTTCATCTTGATCAGCACCACGGTGCCGAGCATCAGCGCGATACCGGCCAGCATCTGGTTGGAGATACCGAACAGCGGCCACAGGGTGTTGATGCCGCCCAATGGATCGATAACGCCCTGGTACAGCAGATAACCCCACATGGCCACGCAACCGGCGGTGGCGATCAGGTTGGCGGTCCAGGATTCGGTACGGCGCAGGGCCGGCACGAACGAGCCGAGCAGGTCCTGGAGCATGAAGCGCCCGGCACGGGTACCGGCGTCGACCGCGGTCAGGATGAACAACGCTTCAAACAGGATCGCGAAGTGGTACCAGAACGCCATGGTGTTCTCGCCCGGCAATACGTGGTGCAGGATCTGCGCGATCCCCACCGCCAGGGTCGGCGCACCACCGGCACGGGCCAGGATGGTGGTTTCACCGATGTCGTGGGCCACCGCTTGCAGGGCTTGCGGAGTAATCGCGAAGCCCCAGCTGCTGACGGTTTGCGCAACGGTAACCGCATCGGCGCCAACCACCGCAGCCGGGCTGTTCATGGCGAAGTACACGCCAGGATCGATCACCGACGCGGCAACCATCGCCATGATCGCCACGAACGATTCCATCAGCATGCCGCCGTAACCGATATAACGGGCATGCCCTTCACTGGCGAGCAGCTTCGGCGTGGTGCCGGAGGCGATCAGCGCATGGAAACCCGACACCGCGCCACAGGCGATGGTGATGAACAGGAACGGGAACAGACCGCCCTTCCATACCGGGCCGGTGCCGTCGATGAATTGGGTCAGGGCCGGCATTTTCAGCTCGGGCATGGTCACCAGGATGCCGATGGCCAGGGCGACGATGGTGCCGATTTTCAGGAAGGTCGACAGGTAGTCACGGGGTGCCAGGATCAGCCATACCGGCAGAACGGCAGCGACGAAACCGTAGCCGATCAGCATCCAGGTGATCTGGATACCGGTGAAGGTAAAGGCTTTGGCCCACACCGGATCGGCGGCAATCTGCCCGCCCAGCCAGATCGAGCCCAGCAGCAACACAACGCCGATCACCGAGATCTCACCAATGCGGCCCGGGCGGATGTAGCGCATGTAGACGCCCATGAACATCGCGATTGGAATGGTCGCCATCACCGTAAACATGCCCCACGGGCTATCGGCCAGGGCCTTGACGACGATCAGCGCCAGCACCGCGAGGATGATGATCATGATCAGGAAGCAGCCAAACAGCGCGATGGTACCGGGGATGCGGCCCATTTCTTCACGGACCATGTCGCCCAGGGAGCGACCGTTGCGGCGGGTGGACATGAACAGGACCATGAAGTCCTGGACGGCACCGGCCAGCACCACGCCGGCGATCAGCCACAGCGTGCCGGGCAGGTAGCCCATCTGCGCCGCCAGCACCGGACCGACCAGTGGACCAGCACCGGCGATGGCCGCGAAGTGGTGACCGAAGAGTACGTGTTTGTTGGTCGGTACGTAGTCCAGACCGTCATTGTTGAGCACAGCCGGAGTTGCCCGATTGGGGTCGAGCTGCATCACTTTATTGGCGATGAACAGGCTGTAATAGCGGTAGGCAACGAGGTAGATGGCGACTGCTGCGACTACGATCCACAGGGCGTTGATCGCTTCACCGCGGCGCAGGGCCACGACACTCAGCGCAATCGCTCCCAGGACAGCCACGGCAAACCAGGCGAGGTGTTTAGCCAGACGGGGCATAGAGGGTCTCCTGCCGACAGCTCGTGACTGCGGCGGTAATTTTTATAATTGTGTCCGCGGTGCGGAGCTGGCCCAATATCTGCGCATGCCGTCCACAAATAAATCCGCGTTACTACGTACGCGGCGTCTACGTAGTTCTACGTAGAACACGCCCTTCCCCCTTGTAGGAGCGAGCTTGCTCGCGATGGTATTCCAGGCGCTGAGTGGTGTCGGCTGTACCTTTTTCGCGAGCAAGCTCGCTCCTACAGGGCGTATCTTTGGCATATGATGCCGAGCCTTCGCGCGGGCAGGAGTCAACATGCAGCTCAAACACAAGATCGTCGCCCTCGGGATTCTGCCGCTGGTGCTGGCCATTGCCGTCATCTGCGCGCTGGTGATTTCCCTCAACCGCCAATTGGGCGATCAGCAGGCGCAGCTGATCGAAGACAGCATTCTGGCGAGCAAGCGCGCGGAACTGAAAAACTACGTGGAAATGGCGCAAAGCCTGATCGCGCCGCTGTACGACGACGGCCACGGCGACACCCATGCCCAGCAACAAGTGCTGGAAGAACTGCGCAAGCTCAGCTTCGGCATCAATGGCTACTTCTTTGTCTACGACCGCGAAGGCCGCAGCCTGATGCATGCACGGCAGTCGGAGCTGGTGGGGCAATACCTGTGGGACATGAAAGACCCCCACGGCCTGCCGGTGATTCAGGCGCTGCTCAAAAGCGCACAATCGGGCGAAGGCTTTCAACGCTACGCCTGGAACAAACCCTCCTCCGGCCAGGTGACCGACAAGCTCGCCTACGTGGTGATGCTCGATCGCTGGGGCTGGATGCTCGGCACCGGCATCTACCTCGAGGATGTCGAACGCGCCACCCAGCAGGCCCGTGCCGAAGTGGCCATGGGCATCCGCAAGACCATGATGGCGATTGCCGTGGTTGCCCTCGTCGCGGTGCTGTTCGTCTTCGCCACGGGCATGACCCTCAACGTCAGCGAGCATCGCCTGGCGGACAAGAAACTGCAGCGCCTGACCCAACGCATCGTCAGCCTGCAGGAGGAAGAACGATCACGGGTGTCCCGCGAGTTGCACGACGGCATCAGCCAGGTGTTGGTCTCGATCAAGTTTCAGTTCGAACTGGCCAGCCATCTGCTGGAAAGTGGGCAAGCCCACGACAAGGGCCTGAATGCGCTGAAAGACGCCACCGAGCGCCTGGGCGATGCCATCGGTGAAGTCCGCAGCCTCTCTCACGACCTGCGCTCATCCTTGCTCGACACCCTCGGCCTGCCGGCGGCCATCGGCCAATTGGCCGCGGAATTCGAGCAGCGCAGCGGGCTGACCGTGACCTATGACGAAAATGAATTCGACTGCCAACTGGTCGACGGTGCCGCCGTCGCATTGTTTCGCATCGTGCAGGAAGGCCTGACCAATATCGAACGCCACGCCCGGGCGAAGCATGTGTCCATTACCCTGCGCGGCTGCGAACAATCGGTGCGGCTGACGGTGGTCGATGACGGCATCGGTTTCAACGTTGCCCAGGTCGAACGTCGCCAGGCCGGCATTGGCTTGCGTAACATCCGCGAACGCGTCGAACATTTTGGCGGGCGCTTCGATTTGATTTCGATGCCGGGCAGAAGTGAGCTGGACGTACGGCTGCCAATGAAACCGGACGCATAACGCTGACCCGGCCCAAAACTACAAGAGTGAATAGCTGCAATGAACCTGCCCTCCCCGATCCGCGTCGCCCTGGTCGACGATCACTCCCTGGTCCGCGACGGCATCAAGGCGCTACTGGCCGTGATGTCGCCCCTGGAAATGGTCGGCGAAGCGGAAAACGGCGCCGAGGCCATCGAGATGGTCGGACGCTGCCAGCCCGACCTGCTGCTGGTCGACATCAGTCTGCCGGACATGAACGGCCTGGAACTGACCCGCGTGCTGCGCAGCCAGTACCCGTCGCTCAAGGTGCTGGTGCTGAGCATGTACGACAATTACGAATACGTCAGTGAGTCGGTGCGCTCCGGCGCCAGCGGCTACGTGCTCAAGAACGCCCCGTCACGGGAGATCATCGCCGCCATCGAAGCCATCAGCAGCGGCGGAACCTTCTACAGCGCGGAAATCGCCCAGCGGTTGATCGCCGACAGGAACACCGACAACGAACTGACCCCGAGGGAAAGCCAGGTGCTGTCGAAGATGGCGCAAGGGCTGAACAACAAGGAAATGGCCCGGGAACTGGATATCAGCGTGCGCACGGTGGAGACACACCGCTTGAGCATTCGGCGCAAGCTCAACATCGACAAGCCGGCGGCGCTGGTCAAATACGCCATCGATCACGGGCTCATTTCCCGCTAACACCACGAACCCTGTGGGAGCAGGCTTGCTCGCGAAGAGGCCGGCACATTCAACATTGATGGCGACTGACACACCGCCTTCGCGAGCAAGCCCGCTCCCACAAGGATCTGCGATCCATTGACTGCGTCGATAGTCACCATTGATTCAATGAAGTTCTCTTAAAAAATCCACGGCGTAACATCTGCTCCATACCAACCCATAAGCACCCCGGAGCACACCATCATGAAACGCCAGACCCTCCTCAGCATCGCTTTCTCGGTTTTCGCAGTTAACGCTTTCGCCGCTACCTCTGCTCAACCTGTGGTCGCTGAAGGCGGCTCGGATCGTCTGATTGAAAGCCGTGTGGCCGAGGGTGGCTCCGACAAACTTCTGCAAAACCGCGTCGCTGAAGGTGGCTCTGACAAGCTGCTGCAAAACCGCGTTGCGGAAGGCGGTTCCGACAAGCTGCTGCAAAACCGCGTAGCCGAAGGCGGCTCCGACAAGCTGCTGCAAAACCGCGTCGCTGAAGGTGGTTCCGACCGTCTGATCGAAAGCCGCGCTGTCTGAATGCAGTGCTTTACCGCAGGACTCAACGAAAAACCCGGCCTCATCAGCCGGGTTTTTTTACGCCTTTTATAAGTCCTTCCCGCCACGAATAGCGCCTCGCCGCACGCTTTTTATCGCCATCCAGCCAGAAACTCCGTTCGGGGACTTGTGCTTCAGGTATTATGGTATACCATCAGACGCACAGACACCCAAACCTCTACGGAGCAGCTCATGAGTTTCGAAATCCGCAAGATCGTCAGCTATGTCGAAGAAACCTTTATTGAAGGCGGCAAAGCCACCGATAAGCCCGTGACCATGGTCGGTCTGGCCGTGGTGATGAAAAACCCCTGGCTGGGCAACGGTTTTGTCGAAGACCTGAAACCACAGATCCGCGCCAACTGCTCCGACCTCGGTGCACTGATGGTTGAGCGCCTGGTGGGTATCATCGGCGGTGCCGAGAAGATCGAGGCTTATGGCAAGGCGGCCGTGGTCGGCGCCGATGGCGAAATCGAACACGCTTCGGCGGTGATCCACACCCTGCGCTTCGGCAACCATTACCGCGAAGCGGTCAAGGCCAAGAGCTACCTGAGTTTCACCAACAAGCGCGGCGGCCCGGGCACCTCGATCCAGATCCCGATGATGCACAAGGACGACGAAGGCCTGCGCTCGCACTACATCACCCTGGAAATGCAGATCGAAGACGCACCACGTGCCGACGAAATCGTCGTGGTCCTGGGTTGCGCCGACGGCGGCCGCCTGCACCCGCGCATTGGCAACCGCTACATCGACCTGGAAGAACTGGCAGCCGAAAAAGCCCAGTAACCGGCCAGCAGAACGACAACAAGAAGGCATTGCAGGAGCGCTCCATGATTCGGCTCACCGCTGAACTCACCCCGGCTGGCACCAGTTACCTGGCGACCGGCCAAGGCCAGCCCGTGGTCTTGATCCACGGCGTGGGCCTGAACAAAGAAATGTGGGGCGGTCAGATCGTTGGCCTGGCCACGAACTATCGCGTCATCGCCTACGACATGCTCGGCCATGGCGCCAGCCCGCGCCCGGAGAGCGGCACGCCGCTGCTCGGCTACGCCGACCAGTTGCTGGAGCTGCTCGACCACCTGCAATTGCCCAAGGCAACGGTGATCGGCTTTTCCATGGGCGGGTTGGTGGCGCGGGCCTTTGCCCTGCACTACCCGCAACGCCTGGAAGGTCTGGTGGTGCTCAACAGCGTGTTCAACCGCAGCGCCGAACAGCGTGCCGGGGTCATCGCCCGCACCAGTCAGGCTGCCGAACACGGGCCGGACGCCAATGCCGAAGCGGCGCTGTCGCGCTGGTTCAGCCGTGAATACCAGGCTGCGAACCCGGCGCAGATCGCCGCGATTCGCCAGACCCTGGCCGGCAATGACCCTCAGGGTTACTTGACCACATATGAACTGTTCGCCACCCAGGACATGTACCGCGCCGACGACCTGGCCAGCATCCGGGTGCCGACGCTGATCGCCACCGGCGAACTGGACCCGGGCTCGACCCCGGAAATGGCCCGGCAACTGGCCGAACGCATTCCCGGCGCGACCGTTGCCGTCCTCGCCGAGCAACGGCATATGATGCCCGTAGAATCGCCGCGCCTGGTCAACCAGCTGTTGCTGGAGTTTCTGCAGACCGCGCACGCCAAACAAAACCAGATCAAGGGGATCGTTGCATGACACTCGCACGCTTCCAGATGTGCATCGGCGGTGAATGGGTCGATGCCCTGTCCGGCAAGACCTTCGAAAGCCTCAACCCCGCGCTGGCCGAGCCTTGGGCCGAACTGCCCGATGCTGACGAAGCCGATGTCGAACGCGCCGTGCAGGCTGCGCAGACGGCTTTCGACAGCCCGGCCTGGCGCGGCTTGACGGCCACCGCTCGCGGCAAACTGCTGCGACGCCTGGGCGACCTGATCGCCGAGAACAAAGAACAACTGGCGCAGCTGGAAAGCCGCGACAACGGCAAGCTGATCCGCGAGACCCGTGGCCAGGTCGGCTATCTGCCGGAGTTCTTCCACTACACCGCAGGCCTGGCCGACAAGCTCGAAGGCGGCACCCTGCCGCTGGACAAGCCGGACCTGTTTGCCTACACCGTGCACGAAGCCATGGGCGTGGTGGCCGCGATCATTCCGTGGAACAGCCCGCTGTACCTGACCGCGATCAAGCTGGCCCCGGCGCTGGCCGCGGGCAACACCATCGTGATCAAGCCGTCGGAACACGCCTCGGCGACCATTCTCGAACTGGCTCGCCTGGCGCTGGAAGCCGGGATCCCGCCGGGGGTGGTCAACGTCGTCACCGGTTATGGCCCAAGCACCGGTGCCGCCCTCACCCGCCATCCGCTGGTGCGCAAGATCGCCTTCACCGGCGGCGCGGCCACCGCGCGGCATGTGGTGCGCAGCAGCGCGGAGAACTTCGCCAAGCTGTCGCTGGAACTGGGCGGCAAATCGCCGAACATCATCTTCGCCGACGCCGACCTCGACAGCGCGATCAACGGCGCCATCGCCGGGATCTATGCCGCCTCCGGGCAGAGCTGCGTCTCCGGTTCGCGCTTGCTGGTGCAGGACGAAATCTACGACGAATTCGTCGGCCGCCTGGTTGAACGCGCCCAGCGCATCCGCATTGGCAACCCGCAGGACGACAGCAGTGAAATGGGCCCGATGGCCACCGCGCAGCAACTGGCCGTGGTCGAAGGCCTGGTGGCCGACGCCATTGCCGAAGGCGCGCGTTTGCGCCTGGGTGGCAAGCGTCCGGATAACTTGGGCGACGGCTGGTTCTACGAGCCGACCTTGTTCGAGTGCGACCGCAATTCGATGAAGATCATGCAGGAAGAAGTCTTTGGCCCGGTGGCTTCGGTCATCCGATTCAAGGACGAAGCCGAAGCGCTGGCGATTGCCAACGACTCGCAATTCGGCCTCGCCGCCGGCATCTGGACCCGCGACCTGGGCCGCGCCCATCGCCTGGCCCGGGACGTGCGTTCGGGGATCATCTGGGTCAACACCTACCGCGCGGTCTCGGCCATGGCGCCGATCGGCGGCTTCAAGAACAGCGGCTATGGACGCGAAAGCGGCATCGATTCGGTGCTGGCCTACACCGAGCTGAAAACGGTGTGGATCAACCTGTCCCAGGCACCGATGCCTGATCCCTTCGTGATGCGCTAGGAGTCCTGGAAAATGATCGAACCCGGCATTTACAAAGACGTGATGAGTTCGTTTCCGTCCGGGGTCACGGTGGTCACCACCCTGGACCCGGCCGGCGGCATCGTCGGCATCACCGCCAGCGCCTTCAGTGCGCTGTCGATCGACCCGGCACTGGTGCTGTTCTGCCCCAACTACGGCTCCGACACCTACCCGGTGTTGCGCGACAGCAAGCAATTCGCGATTCACCTGCTGTCCGCCGAGCAGACCGCCGAAGCCTATGCCTTTGCCGGTAAAGGCAAGGACAAGGCCAAAGGCATCGAGTGGCACCTGAGCGAACTGGGCAACCCGATCCTGGCCAAGGCCACGGCGATCATCGAGTGCGAACTGTGGCGCGAATATGACGGCGGCGATCACGCGATCATCGTCGGCGCGGTGAAGAACCTGATCCTGCCCGAGCAACCGGTGACGCCGATGATCTACCACAAAGGCAAGCTGGGGCCACTGCCCACCCTGGCTTGACACAGACCCTGTAGGAGCGAGCTTGCTCGCGATGGTCGTGAACGATAACGCGTGCTGCCTGACAGCCCTTGGCGTTCTCGGGTTTTTCGCGAGCAAGCTCGCTCCTACAGGTAACCCTCTCTTTTCTCAGGAGCCGGCATGAGCCCAGCAGCCTCGCAATTGTTCCGTCAGCAGGCCTACATCAATGGCCAGTGGCTGGACGCGCCGGATGGCGCCTGTCAGGACATCTTCAACCCGGCCACCGGTGAACTGATCGGCCAGGTACCGAACCTCGGCGCCGAGCATGCGCGCCTGGCCATCGACGCCGCCAACAACGCCTGGCCAGCCTGGCGTGCGCTGACCGCCAAAGAGCGCAGCAATACGCTCAAGCGCTGGCACGCGCTGATGCTGGAAAACGCCGACGCCCTGGCCGAGATCCTCACCCTCGAACAAGGCAAGCCACTGGCCGAAGCCAAGGGCGAAATCCTCTACGCCGCGAGCTTCATCGAATGGTTCGCCGAAGAGGCCAAGCGCATCTACGGCGACACCATTCCCAGCCACAAGGGCGATGCGCGCATCGTGGTCAGCAAGGAGCCGATTGGCGTCGTTGCGGCCATCACGCCGTGGAATTTCCCGGCGGCGATGATCACCCGCAAGGCCGGCCCGGCACTGGCGGCCGGTTGCCCGTGCATCGTCAAGCCGGCTCCGGAAACACCGTTCTCGGCACTGGCCATGGCCGCGCTGGCGGAACAGGCTGGCATTCCGGCGGGTATCTTCAACGTGATTACCGGCGACGCCATCGCCATCGGCGGTGAGCTGACCGGCAGCAGCCTGGTACGCAAACTGTCGTTCACCGGTTCCACCGCCATCGGCAAACTGCTGATGGCCCAGTGCGCACCGACCCTGAAAAAAGTCTCGCTGGAACTGGGCGGCAACGCGCCGTTCATTGTCTTCGACGACGCCGATCTGGAACGCGCCGTCGACGGCGCGCTGATCGCCAAATTCCGCAACGCCGGGCAGACCTGCGTCTGCGTCAACCGCTTCCTGGTGCAGGCCGGAATCCACGATGCCTTTGTGAATCGCCTGGCCGAGCGGGTTTCGCAGCTCAAGGTCGGCAGCGGCTTCGACGCCGGAGTCACCCAGGGGCCACTGATCAACGAGCGTGCCGTGGCCAAGGTCGAAGACCACGTGCAAGACGCGCTGGCCCACGGTGCACAACTGCTGTGCGGCGGCGAGCGCCATGCGCTGGGCAACGGCTTCTTCCAGCCGACCGTGCTCACAGGCGTCACCACGCAGATGAAAGTCGCCCGCGATGAAACCTTTGGTCCACTGGCCGCCGTGTTCCGCTTCGATACCGAGGCCCAGGCCGTCGAGATGGCCAACGACACCGAGTTCGGCCTGGCTGCCTACTGCTATACCCGCGACCTGGGCCGCGCCTGGCGCATGAGCGAGGCGCTGGAGTACGGCATGGTCGGGATCAACGAAGGCCTGATTTCCACGGAGGTCGCGCCGTTTGGCGGGATCAAGTCCTCAGGGCTGGGCCGTGAAGGCTCGAAGTACGGCATCGAGGATTACCTGGAACTCAAATACACCTTGATGGGCGGCCTCTGAGCCCACGGGAGCTACGCAAATGAACAACGAAAAATACGAAAAAGGCCTGAAGATCCGCACCCAGGTTTTGGGCGAAACCTACGTCAATCGCTCCATCGAGAACGCCGACGACTTCACCCGCCCCCTTCAGGAAATGGTCACCGAATACTGTTGGGGTCATGTCTGGGGTCGAGAGGGTTTGTCGCTCAAGGAGCGCAGCATGATCAACCTGGCGATGATCTCGGCCCTCAACCGGCCGCACGAACTCAAGCTGCATGTGCGCGGCGCCTTGCGTAACGGCCTGAGTCGTGAGCAAATACGCGAAATATTGCTTCAGGTCGGCATTTATTGCGGTGTCCCCGCTGCCGTAGACAGTTTCCGGCTCGCCCGTGAAGCCTTCGCCGAAGCCGATGCCGAGGCCTCCAGTTAACCCTTGGCTGTTTGATCTGACCGAGCACATGGATTCCCGTAATCGCAGTGCTCCTTTTTGCATGGACAGCCACAATCAGAGCGGACCCCATGAAACGCCTGCCACTCGACGACAGCTTCAAGGTCAATCGCAACCCCGTCACCCTGCGCGAAATCGTGCTGGATAAATTGCGAAGCGCCATCATGAACTTCCAGCTTTTGCCGGGAGACCGTCTGGTCGAACGCGATCTGTGCGATCGCCTGGGCGTCAGCCGTACCTCGGTGCGCGAAGCCTTGCGTCACCTGGAATCCGAAGGCCTGGTGGAATTCGCCGATGCCAAGGGCCCGCGTGTCGCGATCATTACCCTGGCCGATGCCGTGGACATCTACGAGCTGCGCTGCGTACTCGAAGGGCTGATCGTGCAGTTGTTCACCCTGCGCGCCAAGGCCAAGGACATCAAGGCCCTGGAAAAAGCCCTGGAAGAAAACCGCAAGGCGCTCAAGGACGGCGAACTGCAACAGGTCATCGACTCGGTGCAAGGCTTCTACGACGTGTTGCTCGAAGGCTCGGGCAACCATGTCGCGGCCACTCAGTTGCGCCAATTGCAGGCACGCATCAGCTACCTGCGCGCGACCTCGGTGTCCCAGGAAAACCGTCGCGGCGCCAGCAACCAGGAAATGGAACGCATGGTCGAAGCGATCAAGAGCGGTGATGCGCTGGCCGCCCACCAGGCTTGCGTCGACCACGTGCGTGCGGCGGCTGCCGTGGCCCTGGACTACCTCAAGCGCAAGCAGGAAGAACCCGGCGCCACGCCGCAGATCACCCTGCCCATCGCCTTGAAAGAACCGCGCATAGGTCGCTGAGATGTTCAGCCCGAGCTTTTGCCCAAGGTGCGGCAGCGCTGATCTCGGTCAGCAGTTGCCGCCGGGCGATACGCACGAGCGCCTGATGTGCCGCGGCTGCGGCTACATCCATTACGTCAATCCGAAAATCATTGCCGGCTGCATCATCGAGCAGGACGGCAAGTACCTCTTGTGCCAACGCGCCATCCCGCCGCGCCCCGGCACCTGGACCCTGCCCGCGGGCTTCATGGAAAGCGGCGAGACCACCGAGCAGGCGGCCTTGCGCGAAGTCTGGGAAGAAAGCGGCGTGCGCGCGGAAATCGTCTCGCCCTACTCGATTTTCAGCGTGCCGAAGATCAGCGAGGTGTACATCATCTTTCGCGCCATCGCGCTGGAGATCACCGGGCAGTATGGTCCGGAAACCCTCGACTACCGATTCTTCGCGCCTGAGGACATTCCCTGGGACAGCATCTACTACCCGGCGATCCGGCAGATCCTTGAGCGTTATATCGAGGAGCGGCAGGCTGGGGTTTATGGCATCTACATGGGTAATGATGACAGCGGGAAGATTCACTTTATTCGCTGATAGTCGTTTTTTTCCGTGTGTATATCCATTTTTACGGTAACGGCAGCTAACGGTTCCGCCTTTACGGCGGGTTACTTGGAAAAGCGGAGCGCCGCCTGGCCCCAAGTAACCAAGGGCTCTTGCCCCTTTCGTTCGGTGCCTCGCCAAGGCTCGGCATGCCCTCGAGGGGGCAAGAAGATCAAAAAGTCAAAGCCAAAGCGAGGCGGCCTACCGGCCGGCCTGACCACAGATGAACGCGTTCCCCCTGTAGGAGCGAGCTGGCTCGCGAAAAACGCCGGGACACCGCGGGCATTCAGGCAGCCCGCGTCATCGTTGACGTCCATCGCGAGCAAGCTCGCTCCTACAAGGCCGAGCGTTAGCTCGGCAGGCTGAGCGGAGGCGTTCATCCGGGGATGGGCGCGTAGCGCCGTTCGACGCAGTCGAACCCATTGCATGTGGGTCGAGCGAAGCCGACCGGAGGGCAATGCCCCCGGATGAATGCCGGAGCGAAGGAACCCCGAGCCTTGGCGAGGGGCCGGACGTTCGGGGCGAGCGTTTTTTTGCTTACTTTTTTAGGCGCTTGTAAAAAAAGTGAGTCGCCGTAAGGGCGAAACCCAAAGTCGCCGTTACCGCAGCAACGGATATGTACACGCCTTCGCGAGCAGCTCAGATCACGATGGCATCAGAACGGACTCCCCGCTGAAACAATGTGAATCAGGGCTTTTCCGACTACCGTGTAGGATTCTGCGACAGCTTGGCGTTTGGTGATCCGGGAGCTGGCACGTATGATGCTTCACAAACTTCCGCAGATTAGAAGCCTATGTCCCTGATAGTTCTACTGCTTCTGCCTTTCATAGGCAGCTGTTTGGCGGCCGTGTTGCCGCACAATGCACGCAACGCCGAATCCCTGTTGGCCGGCCTGATCGCCCTTATCGGCACCGTTCAGGTCGCGTTCCTGTACCCGCAGATCGCCCACGGTGGCGTCATTCGCGAAGAATTTTCCTGGCTGCCCAGCCTGGGCCTGAACTTCGTCCTGCGCATGGACGGTTTCGCCTGGCTGTTCTCCATGCTGGTGCTGGGCATTGGCACCCTGGTTTCGCTGTACGCCCGCTACTACATGTCGCCGAACGATCCGGTGCCACGATTCTTCGCGTTTTTCCTGGCCTTCATGGGCGCCATGCTCGGGCTGGTGATCTCCGGCAACCTGATCCAGATCGTGTTTTTCTGGGAACTGACCAGCCTCTTCTCGTTCCTGTTGATTGGCTACTGGCACCATCGCGCCGATGCGCGGCGCGGCGCCTATATGGCGCTGATGGTGACCGGCGCGGGCGGTTTGTGCCTGCTGGCGGGGGTCATGCTGCTCGGGCATGTGGTCGGCAGCTACGACCTGGACAAGGTCCTGGCTGCGGGCGACCTGATTCGCGCCCATGCCCTCTACCCGATTCTGTTGCCCCTGATCCTGATCGGCGCCCTGAGCAAAAGTGCGCAATTCCCCTTCCACTTCTGGCTGCCCCACGCCATGGCCGCGCCGACGCCCGTGTCGGCGTACCTGCACTCGGCGACCATGGTCAAGGCCGGGGTGTTTCTGCTTGCGCGGTTATGGCCGTCGCTTTCGGGCAGTGAAGAGTGGTTCTACATCGTCAGCGGCGCCGGTGCCTGCACCCTGTTGCTCGGTGCGTACTGCGCGATGTTCCAGAACGACCTCAAGGGCTTGCTGGCCTACTCGACCATCAGCCACCTCGGCCTGATCACCCTGCTGCTCGGCTTGAACAGCCCGCTGGCCGCCGTGGCAGCGGTGTTCCACATCCTCAACCATGCGACGTTCAAGGCCTCGCTGTTCATGGCTGCTGGGATCATCGACCACGAAAGTGGCACCCGCGACATCCGCAAGCTCAGCGGCCTGTACAAGCTGATGCCGTTTACCGCCACCCTGGCCATGGTCGCCAGCGCCTCGATGGCCGGGGTACCGTTGCTCAACGGCTTCCTGTCCAAGGAAATGTTCTTCGCCGAAACCGTGTTCATCAATGCCACGCGCTGGGTCGAGTTGAGCTTGCCGATCGTGGCAACGATTGCCGGGACGTTCAGTGTGGCGTACTCCCTGCGTTTCACCGTGGATGTGTTCTTCGGTCCGCCCGCGACCGATTTGCCTCACACGCCCCACGAGCCACCGCGCTGGATGCGCGCGCCGGTCGAATTGCTGGTGTTCACTTGCCTGCTGGTAGGGATCTTCCCGGCCCAGGTGGTCGGCCCGCTGC
>NZ_JBGLYV010000087.1:0-25027 GCF_047304225.1 Pseudomonas sp. Pseusp3
ACCCCGATCGCCCCCGCCAAGGCCCCCGACTATGGCGTCATCTGGAGCCTGCGCAGGATTCTGGCGGACTTTTCCGAAGCACCGTTCTTCGGCAATGAACTGGCCAGCCTTGGCCTGATACTGGGGGCATTGCTGGCGTACAGCTTGAACCCTTCAAGCCCCGCGTACGGATCGGGCCTGTTGCTGCACATCATCGGCGCGCAGGCATTGGCCTCGGCCATCGGCGTGCTGATCTGGCGTCGACAATGGATGTTGCGCGGCTGGTATCCCACTTACATCCCGCTGGTTTCAGTGGTGCCCGCGGCGATCCTGGCCTATGGCGGCAGCTGGCAGATTATCGCCTCAAGTGCACTGCTGGGGGCATTGCTCGCACCACCGCTGGCCTGTGTGATTGCCAGGAAATTACCGGCCGACATGCACGCCTACATCGCCAATGTATTGTCGATGGCCATCAGCACACTGCTGATCGTGCCGCTGATCGGCTTTCTGATCGCTGATTGATGTCCCAGCCATTCGGCTGTATCGCGGCCTCAAAAGCGGATACAGCCACTTTTCATTACAAACAAGCGAGGTAACCCATGGACCTGCCCAAACTGTCCATCGCGGCACTTGGCGGCACGGTAAGCATGCAAGCGAGCAATGCCGGTGAAGGTGTCATCCCGACCGTCAGCGGCGAAGCCCTGCTGACTTCCATACCGGAACTGACGACGCTGGCCGAAGTCACTGTCGAGACCCTCGGCCTGCTGCCCAGTGCGTCCCTGGATTTCGGGTTTTTGCTGAACGTATTGTCCTGGGCTGAGTTTCAGGTCAAACAGGGCGCCGTTGGGGTCGTGATAACCCAGGGCACTGACACCCTCGAAGAAGCCGCGGTGTTTCTGGATTATCTGTGGCCCTACGGCACCCCCTTGGTGCTGACCGGTGCCATGCGTTCCGCAGCACAGCCAGGTGCCGATGGACCGGCCAATCTGCTGGATGCATGTCGCGTTGCCCTGGCGCAGAACAGCCGGCAACGCGGTGTCCAGGTCGTGATGAACGGACAGATTCATCAAGCGTGCAGCGTACGCAAAACCGATTCGCTGGCATTGCAGGCGTTTTCCTCTCCGGTCGTGGGACCCGCGGGCCTGCTGCTGGAAGACCGTGTTCGCTACCTGCGCCCGCCGGGGCCGCGCACGGTGTTGCCGTTGCCGCAACAGACCACGCAGAAGGTTGCGCTGCTTGAGGCCTCACTTTCGGCCGACACCCTGCTACTGGAGAATATTCTCGCACTCGATTACGACGGACTGGTGATCGGCGGTTTTGGCGCCGGCCACATCTCGCAGCGCTGGGCGACAATGATTGAGCATATTGCCAAACGAATCCCCGTGATCATTGCGACCCGAACCGGTTCCGGCTCCACTGCACTTGCCTCTTACGGTTTTGGTGGCGGTGAGATGGACTTGATCCGCAAGGGTGCATCGATGGCGGGTTTTCTCTGTCCGCGAAAAGCCCGGATTCTGCTTTGGCTGTTGCTCGGTTGCCAACGGCAGCACGAGCTTGCGCGGTATCTCAACGAAGACATTTGACTTCAAGACAATGTACGAGCTTGTGGGAGCGGGCTTGCTCGCGAAAGCGGAGTGTCAGCAAAAAGAGTATCAACTGACACGACGTCTTCGCGAGCAAGCCCGCTCCCACAGGGTATTGTGATGAACCCATGGGGTTCTTCCGCGTACAAAAAAAGGGCCTGCATTTGCAGGCCCTTTTTCATTTTCCGAATCGTCCTACGGCTTATGCGCCCGGGACAGGAATTCGTGGGACTGCATTTCCAGCAGTCGGCTGAGGGTCCGCTGGAATTCAAAGTTCAGGCGACCACCGGTGTACAGATCCTTGAGCTCGACTTCGGCAGAAATGATCAGCTTCACGTTACGGTCGTAGAACTCGTCGACCATGTTGATGAAGCGGCGGGCGATGTCGTCGGTGGTGACGCTCATCTGCTCGACATCGCTGAGCAGCACGGCGTGGAAGATCTTGCCCAGCTCGATGTAGTCGTTCTGGCTGCGCGGGCCGTCGCACAGTTCACGGAAGTTGAACCAGGCCACGTCATCGCAGGTGCGCAGGGCACGAATTTCACGGTTTTCGATCATCAGCACGTCATTTTCGACCGCTGCCGTGCATTCCGGTGTCAGCGCACGGAAGCTCTTGCGCAGGCTTTCGTTGGCGGCTTCGTCGAGTGGATAGTGGAACAGCTCGGCTTGCTCGAGGTGACGCAGACGATAGTCGACGCCGCTGTCGACGTTGACGATCTCGGTGTTCTGCTTGATCAGCGCAATGGCCGGCAGGAAGCGCGCGCGTTGCAGGCCATCCTTGTACAGGCCGTCCGGCACGATGTTCGAAGTCGCGACCAGGGTCACGCCGTTCTTGAACAGCTCTTCCATCAGGGTGCCCAGGATCATGGCGTCGGTGATGTCGGAGACGAAGAACTCATCGAAGCAGATTACCCGGGCTTCGGTGGCGAAACGCTTGGCGATGATGGTCAGCGGGTTTTTCTCGCCGCCCAGGGTTTTCATCTCTTCGTGCACGCGCTTCATGAAACGGTGGAAGTGCGTACGGGACTTTTCCTTGAAGGGCAGCGCTTCGAAGAAGGTGTCCACCAGGTAAGTCTTGCCGCGACCTACGCCACCCCAGAAGTACAAACCCTTGACCGGGGCCTGATCCTTCTTGCCAAACAACTTGCCCAGCAGGCCCGGCTTGTTTTGCTCGGCCGCGACCAGGTCGTCGTACAGGCGCTGCAAATGACGCACGGCGGTTTCCTGCGCGGCATCATGGAAGAATTCCGGGCGTTTCAGATCAGCTTGATATCGTTCTAGGGGCGTCATAATTCGTTAGCAAGGCAACAAAAACGGGCCGACACTGTAGCGACGGCCCGCAGGAATGGCAATCGGCCCTTGGTCAGGCCGAACCGTTGTTTATTCCTGAACCGGCGTCAGGGCAATGCGCAAGGCTTCAATGGCCGCGTCGCGTGCGGCGCTGTCGGCGAAGGCCGGGCTGTCGGCAACACACTCGCCTTCCAGCCAGAGGCTGAAGCACAGTTCGTCACTGCGCACGTCCAATGCCTGGCCCGCTTGCAGTTGCTTGGTCACCTGACCGGCGGTTTTACCATCGGCGAAGTTGCGCGACAGCAGCAGCTGTTCGCCATCGGCCGCCAGCAGACGGAAGCGGAAACTGCCGTCGTCTTCGCGGAAGCTGACAAAACGTGCGGCCTTCACGGCTTTCTTTTTGGTAGTCGCCGCCACTTGAGTCTGGGCAACGAAGGAGCGCAGGCCCACCGCTTCACGCAGTTCGTGGAGGAACGGCGTCGCCACCGCACGGGCCTTTTTCGCGCCGTGTTGCAGGATGTCTTCCAGATCCGCCGGACGCTCGATCAGCTGGTTGTAGCGCTCGCGGGATTCGCCCAGTTCGGCGTCCAGCAGCTGGAACAGACGATTCTTCGCCTCGCCCCAACCCAGGCCCTGCAACAGCTCGCTGCGGAACTCGTCGGCCTGCGCCGGGGTGGCGAATGCCTGGAACAGGGTGAACAGGTGCGAATTGTCCGGATCCTTGGCTTCGCCCGGCGCGCGGGAGTCGGTGACGATCCGCGAAATCGCGTCCTTCATCTCTTTGGCGCTGCTGAACAGCGGAATGGTGTTGTCGTAGCTCTTCGACATCTTGCGGCCATCCAGGCCCGGCAAGGTGGCGACGCTCTCTTCGATCAGCGCCTCGGGCATGGTGAAGAATTCCTTGCCCTGGCCAAACAGGTGGTTGAAGCGCTGACCGATGTCCCGCGCCATTTCCACGTGCTGGATCTGGTCACGACCGACCGGCACCTTGTGCGCGTTGAACATCAGGATGTCCGCGGCCATCAGCACCGGGTAGCTGTACAGGCCCATGGTGATGCCCGCGTCCGGGTCTTCACCGGTCTCGACGTTCTTGTCCACCGAAGCCTTGTAGGCGTGGGCGCGATTGAGCAGGCCCTTGGCGGCGACGCAGGTCAGCAGCCAGGTCAGCTCGGGGATTTCCGGGATGTCGGACTGGCGATAGAAGGTCACGCGATCGACATCCAGGCCACCGGCCAGCCAGGTCGCGGCGATTTCCAGACGCGAGCGCTGGATGCGCAGCGGGTCATCGCACTTGATCAGGGCGTGGTAGTCGGCCAGGAAGTAGAACGAATCGGCATTGCTGTCACGGCTGGCAAGGATTGCCGGGCGGATGGCGCCAGCGTAGTTGCCCAGGTGCGGCGTGCCGGTGGTGGTGATGCCGGTGAGGATACGGGTACGAGTCGTCATGGGTAATCGCTTGTCAGACTGCAATCAATTCGAGAGACGCGGCAGGATCAGATCCTTGAGATCGGTCAGCTTGCCATGAAAAAAGTGTCCGCATTCTGCCACTTTCAGCAGCTCATGGGGGCGTTCGAGCTTGTCGGACCATTCGTAAACGACTTGTGGATCGATCACTTCGTCGGTTTCCGGCTGGATCAAGGTCAATTCGCCGTGCTGCGGCAACCGATCCTGATCACCGAGGCGCATGACCGCTGGCGCGACCATGAACAGATGCTTGAGCTGCTCGCCCTTGGCCTCGAGGCGCCCGCCAAGGCTTGCTGCAACAAAACCGCCGAAGGAAAAACCGAACAGGGTCAGCGGCAATTCCGGGTGTCTGGCGCGAATCCATGCGGCGACAGCCTGGGCATCATCGACTTCACCGGTGCCCATGTCGTGGGAGCCTTCGCTGGCACCGACGCCACGATAGTTGAAGCGCAGGGTGATCAGTCCGGCGTCGCGCGCGGTGCGCTGCAGGGTCGAGACCACCTTGTTGAGCATGGTGCCGCCTTGCACCGGGTTCGGATGGCAGATGAGCGCCAGGCCACGCGGTTGCTCATTGTCCAGGTACAGTGCTTCCAGTTGGCCGACCGGGCCATCAATCACTACAGGGGTTTCGCGCATAAGCAAGGAAGGAACTCCGTGACCTCGAATCGGGTCGACTCGTCTAGCAAATTGTCTGTGGCTGTCTATTGCGAGTGAATCGCGGTATACAGCGCAGGTTCGAGCCGTTAACGTAAAGCAAAGCCGTTTATAGAGGAAGGACTCGTGGAACACTCGCTCTTAGTTTGGTTGTTACCGACTCTTGCCCTGGTTGTGGGTGTCGCCATTGGGTTTCTGATCGCTCGCCTTGCGCCGAATGCCGCGCCTAGCAGCACGCAACGTCAGCTGGACGACATTCAGGAACGTTTCGACAGTTATCAGAACGAAGTGGTAACTCACTTCAACAGCACTGCAACGCTGGTCAAGAAACTGACTGCGAGCTATCAGGAAGTGCAGGACCATCTCGCCGAGGGCGCCAACCGCCTGGCCCTGGACGAACAGACTCGCCAACGCCTGCTGGCCTCCCTGCACGCCGATGCGGCGCAGGCTCCACGGGAACGCCTGACGCCGCCACGCAATCAGGAACCGCCTCGCGACTACGCACCGAAAGCCCCGAACGCGCCGGGCATGCTCGATGAGCATTACGGCCTGAAGAAGTAAGCAGACCTGCGCAATAAAAAGCCCCCGGACAAATGATTGTCCGGGGGCTTTTTTGTTTCTGATCCAATATTTTCGGTGTTTGTCAGGGCCCCTTCGCGGGCAAGCCCGCTCCCACAGTATCCGTGATCGACCCAGAACCCTGTGGGAGCGGGCTTGCCCGCGAAGAGGCCGGAACTGACAGCACAAAAAAACCGTTCGCCCCCCATAAGGACCGAACGGTTCTTTTACACCCGGGATTCAGTCAGACGCTTATGGATACTGCTGAACTGTACCCTGCTGCTGAGCACCATACTCCTGACCCGGAATCGCCTTGAGGTTGACCTCTACACGGCGGTTCTGCGCCCGGCCATTGACGTCGCCGTTGCTGGCAACCGGGCTATCGGGACCTGCGCCGCGAGCGCTCAGGTTGGTCCCGCTGACACCTTGCGAGGTCAGGTAGGTTGCCACGCTTTGCGCACGACGCTGGGACAGGTCCATGTTGTGCTGGCGGCTACCGGTGCTGTCGGTATAGCCGACGATCTCGATCTGGTTCTGGTTGAACTCTTTCAGCGAGCCCGCCAGGTTGTTCAGCGGTTGATAGAAACCTGGAGCAATGTTCGCCGAATCGGTAGCGAACGTGATGTTACCCGGCATGATCAGTTTGATCTGGTCGCCCTGGCGCTGCACTTCAACACCGGTGTTGGCCATGCTGGCGCGCAGCTTTTTCTCTTGCTGGTCGGCGTAGTAGCCGTAACCGGCGGCGGAAGCACCGACCACTGCAGCACCGATCAGCGCACCCTTGCCACGGTTATCGTGGTTGATGGCAGCACCGGCCAGCGCACCGGCCAGAGCGCCGAGGCCACCGTATTTCGCGGTCTTGCTCATGCCTTCGGAGCCGCTTTCCGCCTGGCCCTGAGCCTGGCCCTGACCGCCGTAAGGGTTAGGCGAGGCACAACCGGACAAAACGGCCACAGCTGTAGCGACAATAATCAAACGACGCGTGGTGAACATGTAAAGCTCCTACGTTTTTGCATTCTGTGGTGCAACGGACCAAGGCATCAGCCTTTGCGGGCGTTGGATCACTTCCTGGATTAAAAATTCCGCTCGTTACAAATCATGCCCGTACAAACGGGTTTTCGCGCATTTCATCGCCCAGACGAGTGTCAGGACCATGCCCGGCTACCACCGTCGCCTCTTCGTCGAGGGTGTACAGCCGCTGCTTGATCGAACGCACTATGGTCGCCTGGTCGCCACCCCACAAGTCCGTGCGCCCGACTCCGCGACGAAACAGCGTGTCGCCGGCAATCAGCAGCCTGGCCTCGGAAAACCAGAAGCTCATTGAGCCCGGTGTATGACCCGGCGTGTGCAACGCCACACCGCAGCCGCAGGCCAGTTCTTCATCATCGGCCAGCCAGCGATCCGGTGACGGCACCGGGGTATAAGGCACACCGAACATCTGGCACTGCATTTCCAGGTTGTCCCACAGAAACTGGTCTTCCTTGTGCAGATGCAGTGTCGCGCCGGTTTTCTCCTTGAGTTGACCGGAAGCGAGGAAATGATCGAGGTGGGCATGGGTATGGATGATACTGACCACTTTCAGCCCCAGGGCATCGAGACGCGCCAGGATCAGCTCATGATTGCCACCCGGATCGACAACGATGGCCTTTTTCGTCACCGGATCGCCGATGATTGTGCAGTTGCACTGCAAAGGACCGACGGGGAAGGTTTCGCGGATAAGCGCAGGTTTGACAGCGTCCATGGGCGTTCCTGGAGTAAATGGATGGCCTATTCTGGCACAGCCCGCCGACATCGCCGATGCCGTCCGCCGCCTATCACCTGCCTGATTGCAGAATCCACCTACATCATTCAAGGAAACGTCTGATTTAACTCCCGTGCCGCCAAGCCTAGCGTGCTCGTCCCTGCAAACAACACAAGGACTGAATCATGGGGCGAGGAACAGCTAACGGGTTAGGACAAGGATTGCACGGCGACCTGACCACGACAGGAGCCATGTGTATCAGTAGCTTGCCCTGTGCAACGCATGGAGGGCGTGCTGTGCTACGACTCGGGGACAAGACCACTGCGTGTAAAAAATGCGGCAGAACCGGCGTTATCGTTGACAGCCTACCCGCTATGAAATGGCACGGCGTTCCAACTGTACTGGACGGTGCAGAAGTTCACTGCGGCTGCCCACCAGGTACCAATCGGCTGATTGCTCCCGCACCTTCGCCTCGCGCCACCCGCTCCGAGCACACTCAAAGTGTTGCTCATCCGACGAGGCATTCTGATCAAGTATCGACGACAAAATCTCTACAAAGTGATCAAAAAACAGTTGAGATAAAAACGCGACCTGTCGTTTGCAACGACCCGGACATGATGGAAGAGGTAGCGAGCTACATTGCCGGGGAAATGAACCGCAATATTACTCATCCGTCCGTAGTGAAGATGAAGAACCTCAACAATTTTGACGCTGATGGTGAGCAAAAGAAGTTCAGAAAACTACCTTGGTACGCACGCCTTTCCCCACCCAACTTCAAAGCAATTGAGTCAGGAAACAGGGTGACGGCCATGGCTCTTTGGGCAGAGCGCGTAGGTCAGAACAGACCCTGGGATCACAAGGTCACGATAGGGCTACAGTTTGGCGGCCCCTGGCAGAAACAAGGTATGTTCGACTACTTCTACGACATATGGTCAAACGTGCACTATGGGTACGTAGGGATGGCGGGAGGACTTTCCGAAAGTCTCCTTTTGGATGGAGCTGGAGTCGAACAAATTGCCTCAGATTCCATCCGTAAAATACAAAAATGGGATAAAAGACCGGGGCCACGTCGGTCGGCGGACATCGAAGGGATGCGAGCGTGGGACGACATCGGAGACAGGGTATCTATCAGCATTGGCATCAAACTCTACAGACTTCAACCGAACGGCGGGATAACAGTGAAGATGCTGATGGATGAAGTCTTGGGTTTACCACGCACAAGCTGGGGTGATGGTATTCGTGACCATATCTGTAAATAAGCCCCATTCCAGGAATACATGGTGCGGTTTGGTCATTCTATTGCTCGCACCCATCCTCTTTTGGTACTTCGCCGCACCTCAGGTGAACTTCTACTTTTCTGAAAAAGGCCAAGGGCGCCTAGGCTACATCCTGAATGTGCAGCACGAGATCTCGAAGGGAGAACTTTACCCTGGTGAAGTGACTGGAGGCCCCGGTCATATCTTCCCAGACGCGAAATTTTTTATGGAGTTTTACTGGAATAACGGAGGTAAATCACACTGCATACGGGTCAAACCGAAATGGCCAAACACAGATATCTACATTGGGCCAGACGGAGAAATTGAGAGTCGCACTGAGAGTAGCCGTATTGAACAATGTGGAGCGCTCCCGGGCTGATTGCTGGCCAATGTTTTCAAATTTGGCCCGTTTTTTTGACCACAACTCCCCTCTTGCAGTACAGAGTCACTAATACCAGCCCCCCACGCTGGAAAGTCCGCTGCACGTTACACCAACACCCCCAGCTCCTTGGCCCGCGCCACGGCCTGTGTACGCCGCTCGACCCCGAGCTTGCTGTTGATGTGGCTGGCGTGGGTCTTGACCGTGTGCAGGGAGATAAACAGCTGATCGCTGATTTCCTGGTTTGAACAGCCCTGGGCAATCAATCGCAATACCGCCAGTTCCCGCGTGCTGAGCTGTTCCGCGGCGACGCCGGACTCCTGGCCGGAGCGGGCAGCCAGTGCCGGCAGTTTTTCACTGAGGCTCAGGGAAACGGGGGTTGGCGGACAGAGTTGAAGTTGCCCACGCAGCCAGTCCGGGTAATCGGTCAACAAGCACTCAAAGGGTTGCAGCACCCCGCCACCGGCGACGTCCAGCGCCTGAGCCAGGGCCTTGCGTGCTTCCGGTTCCCGTCCGGTGCCCAGCAATAGCGCCACTTTCTGGGTCAACGCCATGGCACTGAGCATCTGTCGACCGCTTTGCTGGCCATGTTCAAGCAGCGCATTCAAACGCCCTTCAGCCAGCATCGGTTGGCCCTGGATGGCATCCAGCAAGGCTTGCTGCAATTCGATATGCAGCGGCAATTGCGGGTGGAACTCTGGCGGTGCTGCCCCGTATTCACCGTTATAGGTCTGGCCCAGACGCGCCAGCCAGGCTTCAGCCAGATCGGTGCGCCCCTGGGCCAGCCAGAGTTCACATTTGACCAGGGTAATCATCGCCAGGTAGTAGATCGGCGGCACATCCCAGATGTGCATCAGCCGTTCGGCTTCGGCAAGTTCGGCAAAGGCCTTGGCGAACTCACCGCTGCAGCCTTCCAGCCTGGCAATCACGCAGTGGCCGATAAGCACGCTGATGTCACGACAGGCACGCGCCTCGCTCAACCCGGCCTGCAAGCGCACCCGGGCCAATTGCGGCTGCATGCGCTGGGCCAGCAAAAAGCCTTCGTACAAGGTCAGCCGGGCGCGAACCGCATACAGCCGTTGCGCAGACAGGCTCTGCAGGCGCTGCATTCCCTGACGGACCTCTTCCAGCGCCCGACAGATTTCCCCGCGCGCTTGCAACACCCGGGCACGGTCGTAGTGCGCCAGTGCTTCGAACAACGGGTTGCCGACCCGTTGCGCCAGCTCCAGCGATTCGCGGTTCAGCCCCCGCGCCTGCCACAAATCACCATCGGCAATGGCCAGGTTGGACAGGGTCGAGAGGCACATCAGGCGCTGGCCGTAACGCTTGGTCGGAAGACTCTCCAACGCTTCGCGGCAGTACCGCAGCGTCAGTTCGCGGTTGCCGCGCCCACGGGCAATGATGCCGCTCAATGCCAGCCATTGAGCCAGCATGGACTTCTGGGCGGTGGCTGACGGAGCAGGCAGGAAGCGGCTCAAATGGCTGGCCAGCTCCTCGGCGGCATCCAGCTGGCAAGCCATCCCCAGCGCCCAGCTATACAGCACGATCAGTCGCGGCGTGCTGATCAGCAAGCTGTCAGGCAAGTCCATTTTCCAGCGCAGCAACATGCCGACATTCTGCTCGGCCAGCAGTTGCTCTTCGGAGAGGTTCTGCACCAGGTTCGCCGCGACGTCCAGGTGACCGGCACGCAGGGCCTGCTCCACGGCCTCATCGAGCAATCCCTGGGCATTGAACCAGCGACAGGCACGCAGGTGCAGGCTGGCGGCCGGGACCATCGACTGGGAAGTCGGCCGCGTGCGCAACAGATCGGAAAACAGGTGGTGGTAACGATACCAATGGCCATGCTCGTCCAGCGGCACCAGGAACACCTGGTGAGCCAACAGGAAACGCAGGATCTCTGCGCTGTCATGGGCGTCGCGGACGGCATCGCACAGTTCGCTGCAAAAACGTTCCTGGGGCGCCGTGTCATAGAGGAACGACTGGACCTCGGCGGGCAGGCAATCGATGACTTCTTCGAGCAGATAATCACGGATCAGCCCTTCCCCACCGTGCAACGATTGCGGCAGCGTCCCATCGGTGCCCGCCTCCGAAGCGGCCAGTAGCCAGAAGCGTAACCCCGCGACCCAGCCTTCGCTACGCTGGATCAGACTCTCCAGTGCCTCACCGCGCAAGGAACTGCTGTGCCGGTCGAGCAGGCTCAAGGCCTCGTCACGGGTCAGGCGCAAATCCTGTTCATGCAACTCAAGCAGTTGTCGCGACAGCCGCAGCCGCGCCAGGTGCCAGTCGGGACGTTGCCGACTGGTGACCATCACCAGCAAGCCATCCGGAAGATGATTGAGGAAAAACTGCAGGCAACGGTCCAGTACCGGCCCCTGGGCCAGATGGTAATCATCCAGCACCAGCAGCAATGGCCTCGCTGTGGACAGGTGCACGGCCAACTCGTCGAGCAGGCCGTCCAGCCACTCTTCGAACGCGAACGGCTGATGGCGCTGGCGCATTTTCAACAGCCCGAGGGATTGCCTGCCCAGGTGCGGAAAATAGTCCTGAAGGCCTTCGAGCAGGCGTTCGAGAAAACGCCCCGGGTCACTGTCTCTCGGGCTCAACCCCAGCCAGAGACTTTGCCAGTGCTCTGGCAAGCCCTGACAAAACTCCACCGCCAACGAACTCTTGCCGAACCCTGCCGGTGCGCTGACAAGCAACAACCTGCCTGCGAGCCCGGCATTCAGCCGTTCGCACAAACGCGGACGCAGCACATGGCCGTCGGGCAACGGCGGGCGGAAGAAGCGCCCGTCCAGTGTCGCGACGGCAACATGAGCAGAACCTGGGGGTGTAGACAAATCAGTCATAACCGGCTCTTGTTTGAATTGCGGGTGGCGGCGTTGCAGATGTCCGCAGACTAGCCGTAATCGGATAGGGAATGAAGGTAATTGCTACAAATGGCTACAAAAAGACTACAAGCAAAAAAAAACGCCCCGAACCAGTCGGGGCGTTTTCAGAGGGTGCGTCGCTACTCAGTTCACCTTAGCGAACACCATCCTGACGCAAGGCTGCCGGGGTGAAGTCGCTGGTGGTGGCGGTGAAGCCGAAGTCATAGGCCGACTTCTCTTCGTTCTTCATGCCGAGCGCCAGGTAACGACCCGACTGCAGGTCATACAGGGCTTCGAGGGCATACCACGGCACTTGCTTGTCGTAATAGTTCTCGGCGTGGGCCTCGGCGACGCGCCACAGTTGACCGCGACCGTCGTAGTGATCGATCACCGCTGCTTGCCAGGTGTCTTCGTCAATGTAGAAGTCACGCTTGGCGTAGATGTGACGCTGACCTTCCTTCAGGGTTGCAACCACATGCCACACACGACGCAACTCGTAACGAGCCAGGTCCTGGTTGATGTGGCCGGCCTTAATGATGTCGGCGTACTTGAGCTTCGGATCATCGAGTTTGTAGGCATCGGAGGCGATGTACATCTCTTTCTTGCCTTCGAGCTTCCAGTCGTAGCGATCCGGCGCACCGTTGTACATGTCCAGGTTGTCGGAGGTACGCAGGCCATCGGCTGCAGTACCCGGGCCGTCATAGGACACTTGCGGTGCACGGCGCACACGACGCTGACCGGCGTTGTAGACCCACGCCGAGCGCGGCTCCTTCACCTGGTCGAGGGTTTCGTGCACCAGCAGCACACCACCGGCCAGACGTGCCGGCGCGGTCACTTTCTGCTTGAAGTAGAACAGGATGTTGCCCGGGTTTTTCGGGTCGTAATCCTTCATCTTGTCGCGGAACACGAACTGGTCCTGGAAGTAGACCAGGCTGAACGAACCGTTCGGCTGTGGTGTGGCCTGGGTCACGAGGCGGGTCACGCTGCCCCCGCGATAGCGGGTGATGTGGTTCCAGATGACTTCCACGCCGCTTTTCGGAATCGGGAACGGCACGGCCGTTTCGAAGTTTTCCAGACCGTTACCGCCGGACACCAGGTTGGTGTTGGTGGCGTTGCGCTTGATGGCGGCGAACACGTCATCCGGCACGGTGGCACCGCGATGGGACGGGTACACCGGCATCTTGAAGGTTTCCGGGTAGCGCTTGAACATCGCGTACTGGCCCGGGGCGAGCTTCTCTTTGTACTGATCGACGTTCTGCGCCGTGATGGTGAACAGCGGCTTTTCGCTGGCGTACGGATCGGACAGGAAGCCCTTGCTGTCAGCGGTGCCGGCATTCTTCGGCATCGGCTTCCAGGCCGGGATAGAACCGTCGGCGTTACCCGCCATTTCGGCGCCCATCGGGGTCAAGCTCTTGCCCAGCTTGTCAGCCTCGGCCTGGGGAACCGCTGCCATGACGCTGGTCGCCAGCAGCGAAAGCCCCAGAACACCGGCGTGGAACAGACTCTTTGTTATTTTCATATGTGCGTTCGTCCTGAGAATACAGTGCTTAGAAGTTCACGCCGACGCTGAGCGCAACGAAGTCGCGGTCATCCACGGTGGTGTACTTGCCGTCGAAGAAGTTGGTGTACGCCAGGCTCGCGGTGTAGGTGTTCTGGTACTCGGCGTCGACACCCAGGCTCACCGCCTTGCGGCCTTCCTCGAAGTTGCCGCCAGGGCCAGGCGAGTAACCGCTCACGTCATGGGACCAGGCAACGTTCGGCTTGAGGTTCACACCGGCAAACACGTCGTTGTATTCCCAGATGGCGCGACCGCGGTAGCCCCACGAAGTCGGGGTGGTGAAGCCTTCGTTGGTGCAATTGCGGCTGAGGTTGTTGGTTGGAGTACCCGGGCCGGCCCCGCGGATGGTGCCGGCGTTAAGCGTCACGCAGGTATTTTGGCCGTTGGTAGCAGGCAACTCACCCGGGCCGTAGACCGGGTCACGGCCGTAACGGACATCGGAGGAGCTTTCCAGCCCGCCGACATGAGTCACGCCCACTTCGCCCACCAGGGTCAGACGGCTGGCGCCCATGACCTGGTCAAAGAAGTGCGTCAGGGTAGTCTGGAACTGGGTGATCTCTTTACGGCGATAGCCGTGCAGGTCAGTACCCGGTGCAGCGGACAGCAGCGACGCGTTGCCCAGGCCGTTCAAAGGACGTACACCAGCGAACAGGATGTCGGTGGTATTGAGCTGCACCGGAGCGTTCGGACGGTAGCTGATCTCACCGCTCCACGCCGTACCGGTAGGCAGGGTGGTGGAGAAGCTCAGGCCGTAGAGGCGGATGTCTTCCGGGTATTCGATGAAGTATTGCGAATTACCCGCCACCAGCAATGGCGCCAGCGCGGCGAACGGACCTGGGAGTCCCGCTGCCGTGTTGTAGACCGACTGCGGCGCACCAGTGGCGCTGAAGATCGGCGCACGGCTGTGGTAGTTCATGAAGTAGGCGCCGAACTCGGTGTCCAGCGGATCGAACATGTACTTGAAGGACGCGCCCCACTGACCGCTGTCACGGGCATCACGATCGGGGCCACGACGCACCAGAACACCCTCTTCGTTGACGTCGACGCCGTTGGCGGCCAAAGGCCCCAGGGCAATGGCCGGAATTTGCGAGCGCTTGTTCAGCACGCGCAGGTTGTTGTCGCAGCCGTCGGCAACAATGTCCGGCTGGGAGAAGAACGTGCCGCAGTTATCGACGACGGTCTGGTCCCATTCCAGTTGGTAGAAGGCTTCGGCCGAAAGGTTTTCGGTCAGGCTCTGGGAGATGTAGAACATGTTGACCGGGATCAGGCCTTCCTTGATCTCGGCACCCGGACGGCGGAACGCGGACACGTCGATCGGGTTGATCGAGTTGATGCCGCCGCCGATGAAGGTACTTTCACCCCAGCTCACGACCTGCTTGCCCAGGCGCACGGAACCTGGCTGATCGGCAATGGAGTAGTTGTGGTAGACGAAGGCGTCGAGGAGTTGAGTGCCAGCGGACTTGGCGCCTTCTTTGCGGCCGTCGTCGCTGATGTCCTTGAACGGACGGCTTTCGTCTTTCAGTTCAAAGTCGTACCAGTATTTGCCACGGACGAAAACACCGGTATCGCCGTATTTCAGTTCAAGGTCATGGATGCCCTTGAAGATCTTCGAGAAGGTTTCTCCGCTCTTGAAGTTCAGGTGACCGTCATCAGAAGTCTGGGACAGACCCTTGCCACCGTTGTTGACACCGATGAGGTTCTTGTTCGGCTGCTGAGTAGACCAGCTGGCACCAATCGACAGGGATGAGTCGAACTGACCTTCGATTTCACCTACGTTGAAACTGACGCCGAATGCTGGCCCGGCGAGCGTAGAGGCAAGACTGACAGCCAGGGGCAGTTTCGCCCGGCGCCAGAACTGGTTTGCTGATGTCATCGACGCTACTCCATGTGCATTTTATTGTTATGGCAGTGAGCACTTCTAAAAACGCTGTGGATAACCGGGAGCCATGGCATCCCAAAGTCATTCCAAAGTTGCATCGCCCCGGTTTGTGCGGTTGCCCCGTTCTTAAAAATCCTTGAGCGGACTATAGCCAGCAGGTAGTAGTGCTTGATCCCTCTAAAGTGTGATTTGCAGCTGCCAGCCACTCTGGAACAGTCCTTTCGCCAGTCCGACGCCCGTCGGCCCGGCAAGAATGGCTGAAATTTTCGATTTGACAAGCCAAGCGCTTGCTTGGTGGGGCTGGCGTGCCCTTTCGGGCACGCCAAGAGGCGCTTAAAGCGTCGAGAGGAAGGTGCTGTTGGTGGCCTGCCATTCGGTGATGTCGACACGAATGCGCTTCTTGTCGAGTTTGCCGACACTGGTCTTGGGAATTTCAGTAACAAGGGCGATCTGGCTCGGAATCGCCCACTTGCTCAAGTGCCCCAGTTCCACAAACGGCTTGAGGTGTTCCTTGAGTTCCCGGGCCCCGATTGTGTGCCCCTCACGGAGCACCAGCAGGGCAAACGGTCGCTCGCCCCATTGCGGATCAGGGATCCCCACCACTGCTACTTCGCGTACCGCCGCATGGCGGCTGATCAGGTCTTCGAGGTCCAGGGAGGAAATCCACTCGCCACCGGTCTTGATCACGTCCTTGATGCGGTCACGAATGTCTATCACACCCATGCTGTCCAGGGTCGCCACGTCGCCGGTGTGCAGCCAGCCGCCGGCCCAGAGTTCGGCGCCCTTCTGCGGCTCGTTGAAATACCCCTCGGTCAGCCACGGTGCGCGCAACACCAGCTCGCCCTGGGTCTCGCCGTCGGCAGGCAGGAAGTTACCCTCGGTGTCGACGATCGCCGCCTCTACCAGCGGCCCGGGTACGCCGGCCTTGATCCGGTAGGTGGTGCGCTCGTCTTCAGTGCCGGCCATCAATTCGTCGTTGAGGTGCGCGCACGACACCAGCGGCCCGGTTTCCGACATACCGTACGCTGCGGTCAACTGAATGCCCTTGGCTTTTGCCGCTTCGTACAGCGTGCGGTTCAGGGCGCTGCCGCCGATGACGATTTTCCAGCCGCCGAAGTCGACGTTCTGCGCGGCCTTGGCATTGAGGACCATCTGCAAGATGGTCGGTACGCAATGGGAGAACGTGACCTTCTCCTTGCGCCACAACTCCACCAGATACTCCGGGTCATAGCGACCGGGGTACACCTGCTTGAGTCCGAGCATGGTCGCCACATACGGCAAGCCCCAGGCGTGCACATGGAACATGGGGGTGATCGGCATGTACACGTCGTTGGTGCCCAGCAGGCGCACGCTATCGATCGCGCCCATGATGGTCGACACGCCCATGGTGTGCAGCACCAGTTGCCGATGGGTGAAGTACACGCCCTTGGGATTGCCGGTCGTGCCGGTGGTATAGAACGTGGTGGCAACCGAGTTTTCGTCGAAATCCTCGAAGTCGTACTGCGGGCTCGCCGCGGCCAGCAGCTGTTCGTATTCGCCGACGAGGTTCGGCAGGTCAGCGGTCTTTTCCGGCAGGTCAGTCAGCAGCAGGGTTTTGTCGACTGTGGTCAGATGCCCTTCGATGGCCTTGTAGAGCCCGACGAACTCGCTGTTGACCAGCACAAAGCGGTCCTCGGCGTGGTTCATGGTGTAGAGGATCTGTTCCGGCGACAGGCGCACGTTGATGGTGTGGATCACCGCACCGATCATCGGGATGGCGAACATGCATTCCAGGTAACGATGGCTGTCCCAGTCCATCACACCCACCGCATCCCCGGGCTTGACCCCGGCCGCTGTCAGCACGTTGGCCAGACGCGCCACCCGCTCGATCAGGGTCGGGTAGCTGTAGCGCAACTTGTCGCGGTAGATGATCTCGCGGGTTTTCTCATAACGGGCACCGGACATCAGTAGCCGTTTGATCAACAGCGGGTACTGGTAAGCGCCTTCGGCCGGGGGGATAACGCGAGTCTGCAACATAATAATCCCTTTAATCTGACTGCACGGTCGTGACTGAAAGTACGCACTGTAGTGCCCTTGATCGTCAGCCAAATCAGCCAAAGGAATGATTTGCAGAGCCCCACCAATGCTAGCGTTGCGCCATCACTCATAGGGCTTGATTACCCGTAGGAGCGGGCTTGCCCGCGATGAACCCGGGATTTTCGCGGGGTGTCAGATATCAAGTGTTATCGTTGACGAGCATCGCGAGCGAGCTCGCTCCTACAAGGACAGATATCTGATCAATGCATCTCGGTAAAGGCGAGCTTCACGCCAATCGCAATCAGCACCGCGCCCATGGTCCGGTCGAACCAGTGCCCCATGCGTGCGAAACCGGCGCGTACGCGTTGCTGGCTGAACAACATCGCCACCAGACAGAACCAGGTCGCCGTCGCCACCGCCAGGTAAACCCCATAACCGGCCTGCACGGCCAGTGGTGTGTGCGGGTTGATCACCACGGTGAACAGCGAGAGGAAGAACAGCGTGGCTTTCGGGTTGAGACCATTGGTGACGAAACCTGAGGTGAAGGCACCACGGGCCGTGCGCTCCCCGGCTTCCTTGTGCAGATCGTCCGCCACAGGCTTGGCCGGTTGCGCGCGCAGTGCCTTGTAACCGATGTACAGCAGGTAAGCGGCGGCGGCCCATTTCAAGGCATTGAACAGCACGATCGACTGGGACACGATCAGGCCGATCCCCAACAGGGAATAACCCACGTGCAGGAAGATCGCAGTACCCACGCCCAGCGCAGTCCAGGTGCCCGCGCGGCGACCGTGGGTGACACTCTCACGCACCACCACGGCAAAGTCCGGGCCGGGGCTGGCCACGGCCAGCAGGTGAATCAGGGCAACGGTCAAGAACTCTGTCCAGTACATGGGGGCTCCTTTAGGCCAAGCGTAACTATTAATTCCATCTGGTAGGCTCGGCAGGTTACGCCTTCAGTTCATTGCACAAAAGGTACAGTTGATGACGAACACTCGCCGCGCCGTTTTCCTCGACCACCCGTCCCTGGACCTCGGCGACCTTGACCTCAACCCGCTGCGCAGTTGTTTCAGCGAACTGCAGCTGTTCGCCCAGACCTTGCCCGATCAAGTCATCGAACACCTCAAGGGCGCTACCGTCGCCATCAGCAACAAGATCCTGATCGATGCCGCCGCCATGGCCGCCAGCCCTGATCTCAAGCTGATCCTGATCACTGCCACCGGCACCAACAACGTCGACCTCGCCGCCGCCCGCGCCCACGGGATTACCGTGTGCAACTGTCAGGGTTACGGCACGCCATCGGTGGCGCAGCACACGATCATGCTGCTGCTCAACCTGGCCACGCGCCTGGCCGATTATCAAAAAGCCGTCAGCGATGGCCGCTGGCAGCAAGCCAGACAATTCTGTTTACTGGATTACCCGATTGTCGAGCTCGAAGGCAAAACCCTTGGCCTGCTGGGCCATGGCGAATTGGGTGGCGCAGTCGCACGCCTGGCTGAAGCCTTCGGCATGCGCGTTCTGCTGGGGCAAATTCCCGGGCGCCCTGCCCGGCCGGACCGCCTGCCACTGGATGAACTGTTACCGCAAGTCGATGCCCTGACCCTGCACTGCCCGCTCAACGAACACACCCGGCATTTCATCGGCGCCCGAGAACTGGCCTCAATGAAGCCCGGCGCATTCGTGGTCAACACTGCCCGCGGTGGCCTGATCGACGAACAGGCGCTGGCCGACGCCTTGCGCAACGGGCATCTGGGCGGCGCCGCCACTGATGTACTGAGTGTCGAGCCTCCGATCAATGGCAATCCGCTGCTGGCCCACGACATCCCGCGCCTGATCGTCACCCCGCACAACGCCTGGGGCAGCCGCGAAGCGCGCCAGCGAATCGTTGGCCAAGTGACCGAAAACGCACTGGGATATTT
Organism: Pseudomonas sp. Pseusp3; assembly: GCF_047304225.1. Lineage (NCBI taxonomy): Bacteria > Pseudomonadati > Pseudomonadota > Gammaproteobacteria > Pseudomonadales > Pseudomonadaceae > Pseudomonas > Pseudomonas sp. Pseusp3. The sequence goes on from NZ_JBGLYV010000087.1 coordinate 19,141, forward strand.
CAGCGGTAAGGCGCTGCGGGTCGTCAGTTGATAAACTGCGGCACTTTTTTTCACGGGAGCAGTTATGGATCCGCGCAGTGAAGTACTGCTTCGTCAGGCCGAGTTATTCCAGGGTTCGGTGCTGTTGGCCGGTTTGCCCGCCGACGACTTGCTGGGCCGTCTGCCCGAGGCTCATGGCTGGTGCTGGCACGCCGGCGATCAGGCCGCGCTGGAAGCCCGCTTTGCCGGGCGCAGCCATTTTGGCGTGAACGCGCCTGAGCGCGGGTTCGATAGCGCCGTGGTGTTTTTGCCCAAGGCCAGGGACCTGACTGATTACATCCTCAACGCTGTGGCCTCACGGCTGCAAGGCCGCGAGGTGTATCTGGTGGGCGAGAAAAAAAGCGGCATCGAAGGTGCAGCCAAGCAACTCAACCCTTTCGGCAAGCCACGCAAGCTCGACAGTGCGCGGCATTGCCAGCTCTGGCTGGTCACCGTGGCCGATGCGCCACAAGCCAAACCGCTGGAAAGCCTGGCACAGACCTACGAACTGCCGCTGGCCGAAGGTCCGTTGAAGGTCATCAGCCTGCCGGGGGTGTTCAGCCACGGTCGCCTCGATCGCGGCAGCGCGCTGCTGCTGGAGCACCTGGACAAACTGCCCGGCGGTCACTTGCTCGACTTCGGCTGCGGCGCAGGGGTCTTGGGCGCGGCGGTGAAACGTCGCTATCCGCACAATCAGGTGACGATGCTGGATGTGGACGCCTTTGCCGCCGCCAGCAGTCGCCTGACACTGGCGGCCAATGGTCTGGAAGCCGAGGTGATTACCGGTGACGGAATCGATGCGGCACCGATGGGTTTGAGTGCGATCCTGAGCAATCCGCCGTTCCATGTCGGCGTGCACACCGACTATTTCGCGACGGAGAACTTGCTGCGAAAATCGGCCAAACATCTGAAAAACGGCGGCGAACTGCGCTTGGTGGCGAACAGCTTCCTGAAGTACCAGCCACTGATCGAAGAGCATCTGGGCCCATGCACGATCAAGGCCGAAGGCCAGGGTTTTCGCATCTACCGGGCTAAACGCGGCTAAGGCTTTTTTGAAAAAGAAGGCTTGCCGAATGGATTTTGCCTAGGCAGAATCCGCTCCGTCCTAGGGGAGTAGTCTCCCACGAGCGCCACGCTCGTCCGGCATGCGTCAACATACTTGGTCCTCAGACCATGGCGCATGCGACCCAAGCATCCACATCAGATGGATCGCAGGGTTTGACAAGACCTATGACACGAACACCTTACCCGGGGCGGGAAGGCTGTACGTGTCATAGCCGTGTCGACCCGCCCCCTTAGGAAACCCCCTGATGCTGGATTCACTACTCGTACCTACCGCAATCGTTGCCTTGGCCGAAATCGGCGACAAGACGCAACTGCTCGCGCTCATTCTCGCTGCCCGATTCCGCAAGCCCTGGCCGATCATCGCTGGTATCGTCGCCGCAACCCTGGCCAACCACGCGGCCGCCGGTGCAGTCGGTGCCTGGGTCGGCAGTTTCTTCTCGGATACGATGCTGCACTGGATCCTCGCCGCAAGCTTTGCAGCGACCGCACTGTGGACTCTGGTGCCGGACAAGATGGATGACGACGAAGCCAGTACCGCCCGCAAGTTCGGGCCATTCCTGACCACGCTGATCGCGTTCTTCCTGGCGGAAATCGGCGACAAGACCCAGATCGCAACCGTGATGCTGGCTGCGCAATATCCGGAGTTGTGGCTGGTGATCATCGGCACCACCCTCGGCATGCTGATTGCCAACGTGCCCGTGGTATTGGCCGGTAACTTTGCCGCGGACAAATTGCCGTTGACCCTGATCCGTCGACTGGCGGCGTCAGCGTTCTTCATCCTGGCGATTGTCGCGGTGTACAAGGCGATGCAGAGCAGCGGGTGGGTTTGACGCGATAGGTCGTTCGACCGCGTTATCGTTCTTCGTGAGCAAGCCCGCTCCCACATGGGGTCTCCAGCGCACACAAAATTTGCAGTCAATGGAGATTCAGTGTGGGAGCGGGCTTGCTCCGGGCGGCGTTCCGACGAAGAGGCCCGCAGCCTCACCGCATGACTATCAGTACTTCCTGGCCTGCTCGTACAGCGGCATCACCTTCGGAATCGCCGCCTGCAACGCAGCGGTCCGGCTGCTGGAAGACGGGTGAGTGCTCATGAACTCCGGCGGCGCGCCTTCGCTGGCCTTGCTCATCTTGCCCCACAGGCTGATCGCGGCGTTCGGGTTGTAGCCGGCGCGTGCAGCCAGCTCAAGGCCAATCAAATCCGCTTCGTTTTCGTTTTCACGACTATTGGGCAACGTCATGCCATAGTTGGCTACCGTGTCCGCCAGTGCCAGACTGTCCTGGCCCAGCCCCAACAAGGCGCCGGCGCCCTGCTTGGCCATCTCGATCCCATAAGCCTTGGACATTGCCTCACGACCGTGCTCGCGCAGGGCGTGGGCGATTTCATGGCCCATGACCGCAGCAATTTCATCATCGGTCAGCTGCAGTTTGTCGATCAACCCGGTGTAGAAAATGATCTTGCCGCCAGGGCCGCAGTTGGCGTTGAGTTCATCGCTCTTGATCAGGTTGACTTCCCACTTCCACTGGGCCGCGTCCGGACGGAAGTTCGGCGCCTGGGCAATCAGCCGGTCGGCAATCGCCTGAACCCGCCGGGCTTCATTGCTGGACTTGTCCAGCACACCTTTGCTGGACGCTTCGCCCACGGTCTTCTGATAGGACTGGGCATACATCTGGTCGACCTCTTGCGAGGACAACATGCTGAACATGTACTGCTTGCGCTCAACGCCGACAGCACCGCCACTGGTGGTATTGACCGACTGGCAACCGGCGAGCAGCAGGCCTGCGCTCAGCGCACACAAAGCCAATGTCTTGTTCATCGAAAAACTCCCTGAAAACATGCCGCGTATCCTAGGCGTGGAATTGTATCGACGCCAGATACAACGGACATAAGACGCACAATTCAGACAAAGCTCTCGTCGGTGCAGGAAAAAATTCACATTCCGCGGCGAGCCGCAGCCCATCACGCCGCGCATTGATTCATTTGCGACATCCGCCACGCAAAAACAGCCATTTCAACGGCCCGCGCTCATGCTCGCCCGACACCCTGCCGATACACCTCCGCAGACGTCCTTTCGCGCGCGGAGCCCCCATGAAATTCAAGTCGATCCAGTTTTCCGTGGCGGCCCTTGCCGGCGCCATCGTCCTTAGTGTCGTGGCAGCGCTGGTGGTGTACGCGCTGTTTTCCGGCGCCCGCACGCAAGACATGATCCAGGGGCGGACCCAGGCCCAATTCGAGCAAGTCATCGAACAGCGCCTGACGTCCCTGGCGCAAACCCAGGTCAGCCAGATCCAGCGTGAACTCGAAGCACCGCTGCTGATTGCCGGCGGACTGGTGCGGATCAATGCCCTGATCGGCACACCGGCTGCCGATGGCAAGCCCGCCCTGAGCCTCAGCCGCGAGCAACTGATCGGCCTGATCAAGGAAAACGTGGTCAAGAACCCGAAAATCCTCGGCACCTACATCGGCTGGGAAAAAGACGCACTGGATCACAACGATGCGGCCTACGTCGGCACCCAGGTGGTCGGCATCGACGCCAGCAACGGGCGTTTCCTGCCCTGGTGGTTCCGCAACGACGACGGCACCCTGGGCCTGGACAAACTGGTAGACGTCGACGACCAGAAGACCCTGTCCACCGGCGTGCGCGCCAGTGAGTACTACCTGTGCTCGAAAGAAACCAGAAAATCCTGCGTGATCGATCCGGCGCCTTACAAAGTGGGCGACAAAATCGTCATGCTTGCCTCCTTTATTGAGCCGATCATGCTCAACGGAGCTTTCCAGGGCATCGTCGGCGCCGACCTGTCGGTGAACTTCATTCAGGAAATGCTCCTTGGCGCCAACCAGAAACTCTACGGCGGCGCAGGTGAAATGGCCCTGGTTGGCGGCAATGGCCGGATCGTTGCGTACACCAAGGACCCGAGCAAATTCGGTGAAAAAGTCAGTGACATCCTCGACAGCAAACAGATTGCCAACATGGCCAATCTCAAGCGCGGCGAAGTCACCTACAGCGTCGACAAGGCCCAGGGCCGGATCGAGCTGTACCTGCCTTTCGGCATCGGCCAGACCGACGCCCGCTGGACCTTGATGCTGCAACTGCCGCTGAACGCGGTGATGGCCGACCTGCAAAAACTCCAGGCCGACCTGAACGCACAGCGCAAATCCGACACCTTCGGCATGGCGATGGTCGGTCTGGTGATTGCCGGTATCGGCTTGCTGGTGATCTGGCTGGTAGGCCACGGCATCGCCCGCCCACTCAAGCAGATGGTGGCCATGCTCGACGACATCGCCCAGGGCGAGGGTGACCTGACCCGGCGCCTGACCAGCGACCGCGCCGATGAGCTGGGTTCGATCGCCAAAGGCTTCAACACTTTCCTGGCCAAGTTGCAGGCGATGATCACCCAGGTGGTGACTTCGGTGCAGAGCGTCAGCGATTCCTCGGAACACACCGCCGACATCGCCATCCGCACCAACACCGGTGTACACAAACAAATGGCCGAGATCGATCAGGTCGCCACCGCCGTGCAGGAGATGACCGCCACCGCCCAGGACGTGGCGCGCAATGCGACCCAGGCCGCACAGGCCGCCAGCCATGCCGACCAGGCCGCCAGCCAAGGCATGCAGATCGTGCGTGACACGTCGGACTCGATTGGTGCCCTTGCCGTGGAGATCGGCCGGGCCGTCGGTGTGGTGCAAACCCTTGCCAAGGACAGCGAAAACATCAATGCCATCCTCACCGCCATTCGCGGGATCGCCGAGCAGACCAATCTACTGGCCTTGAACGCAGCCATCGAAGCCGCCCGTGCCGGCGAACAGGGCCGAGGTTTTGCCGTGGTGGCAGACGAAGTGCGTAACCTGGCGCAGAAGACACAAAAGGCCACCGAAGAAATCCAGACCATGATCCAGCAACTCCAGCAAGGCACGCGGGATGTGGTGCGAGTCATGGAGGACAGCCAGAACCGCACGGACGAAAGCGTACTGCACGCCTCCAAGGCCGCCGAAGCACTGGAAACCATTACCCAGGCGGTGTCAGTGATCAACGACATGAACACTCAGATCGCCAGCGCGGCCGAGGAGCAAAGTGCGGTAGCGGACGACATCAACCGCAACGTGATCAACATCGGGCAAGTGGCCAATGAGGTGGCCGGTGGTGCGGATGAATCGAGTGCAGCCAGTGCGGACTTGACCAAACTGGCCGAGCAGCAGCGGCGGTTGATCAATCAGTTCAGGGTCTGATCCGAGGGCCTCTTCGCTGGCAAGCCAGCTCCTACAAGGGATCTGCGGTGTTCACAAATCCTCTGTAGGAGCTGGCTTGCCAGCGAAGGCGTCAGCACACCCAACACATCAACCCGGCGTCAGACACTCAGGCCCATTGAGCTTCGGATCATTCACCATGTTCGCCAACACCCGCTCGCGCAACGCGGCGGGCTCACTGGCCAGCAAGGCTTGCAAAGCATGCAGCGGCGTATCCGGATCCAGCCATGCCGCCTGCCCCGCCTCATCGAGTATCAACGGTCGACGCTGACTGGCGGCTGGCTGGGTAATGACCGCCGTACTCAGCCACACCTGCTCCTGTACGGGATACGCCTCCCAGATCGCCGCAAAGAACAATGACGAGCCCTCCCCCGGCGTCAGCCAGTACGGCCGCTTGCGGGTGGTGCCGCGCCATTCGTAAAAACCATTGGCCGGCAACAGGCAGCGGCGCAAGCGCAGGGCTTCGCGGAACATCGGTTGTTCGGCCACGGTTTCGGCTCGGGCGTGTGCCGGGGTCCGCGACAGGTCGGTCAGCCAAGGCGGCGTCAGGCCCCAGCG
>NZ_JBGLYV010000088.1:0-24984 GCF_047304225.1 Pseudomonas sp. Pseusp3
AACAAAAACACCCCCCCCCCCGCCCCAACCACCAAACACCCCCCCCCCGGGCCCCGCCTCCCATTTTATAAAACTCAAGTTCTTTAAATGGCCCCCCCCCCCCCCCCCTCAGGTTGTTACTGGCTAGTCTCAGTTTTTGTCGAGATCCACGTTACGGGTCTCACGCAGGAAAATCATCCCCACCACCAGGCTCACCCCGGTGATCACCACCGGATACCACAGCCCGTAGAAGATGTCCCCGGTGTATACCACCAACGCGAACGACACCGTCGGGAGGAACCCGCCGAACCAGCCGTTGCCGATGTGGTAGGGCAGGGACATCGAGGTGTAGCGGATGCGGGTCGGGAACAGTTCGACCATCAACGCCGCCAGCGGGCCGTAGCACATCGCGGAGATGATGATCAGCGCAACGATCAGCGCGACTATCATCGGCTTGTTGATCTGCTGCATGTCCGCCTGTTGCGGGTAACCGGCGAGGGTCACGGCACCGCGCAGGGCGGCTTCGTCGAAACCATCGATCTTCACGTCACCGACGCTCACCTGCACGCCACTGCCGGCCGGTGCGACAGCACTGCTGTACGGCAAGCCCTGCTTGACCAGGAAGGTCTTGACCTTGTCGCACGGGCTGTCGAATTTCGCCTTGCCCACCGGGTCGAACTGGAAGGTGCAGGTGGCCGGGTCGGCCATCACGGTGATCGGAGCCTGGCGGCTGGCCTGGTCGATGGCCGGGTTGGCGTAGTGGGCCAGGGTCTTGAAGATCGGGAAGTACAGCGCGGTGGCCAGCAGCAGGCCGATCATCAGCACCGGTTTACGCCCGACCTTGTCCGACAGCCAGCCAAAGAAAATGAAGAAGGGGGCGCCGATGGTCACGCTGACAATCAGCAAGCCGTTGGCCACCGCCGGGTCCATTTTCAGGAACTGGGTGAGGAAAAACAGCACGTAAAATTGCGCGGCGTAGAAGGTCACCGCTTGCCCGGCATTGATGCTGAACAGGGCGATCAGCACCACTTTGAGGTTTTCCCACTTGCCGAAGGAGTCGCGAATCGGCTGTTTGCACAGCTTGCCTTCCTCTTTCATTTTCACGAAGGCCGGCGATTCGTGCAGGCTCAGGCGAATCCAGGTCGAGATGCCCAGCAGCACGATGGAAAACAGGAACGGAATGCGCCAGCCCCAGACTTCGAACTGATCGCCGGTGAAGTAGCGGCAGCCCAGCACCACCAGCAGCGAGAGCAGCAGGCCCAGGGTCGCGGTGGATTGAATCCAGCTGGTGTGGAAGCCACGCTTGCCGATGGGCGCGTGCTCGGCGACATAAGTCGCGGCGCCGCCGTATTCACCGCCCAGGGCCAGGCCCTGGAGCATGCGCAACACCACCAGGATGATCGGCGCGGCGATGCCGATGCTGGCGTAGGTCGGCAGCAGCCCGACACAGAACGTCGCCAGGCCCATGAGGACGATGGTGGCGAGAAAGGTGTACTTGCGTCCGATCATGTCCCCCAATCGACCGAACACCAACGCGCCGAACGGCCGCACGATGAAGCCGGCGGCGAAGGCCATCAGCGCAAAGATGAACGCCGTGGTGTCGTTGACCCCGGCAAAAAACTGCTTGCTGATCACCGCCGCGAGGGCGCCATAGAGGAAAAAGTCGTACCACTCGAAGACCGTCCCGAGGGACGAGGCGAAGATGACTTTCTGGGTTTCCTGACTGGTCCCCGCGCTACGCACGGCTTCCAGGGATTGAACGTGTTCTGACATACCGGTATCCCTCACAGTGATTGTTTTTGTTGTTCCACTGTCGGCGCCGGCCTTGTGGGCGGGTGCCGCTACTGCGATGTATCAGGTGTATCCGCTACCTGTAGGAGCGAGCCTGCTCGCGATGGTCGTCAACGATAACGCTGTAAACCTGACACCCACGTGCGCTCTCAGATTCATCGCGAGCAAGCTCGCTCCTACAGGGGGGGCGTAAGGATTCAGGGGTGTGCGATCAGTTCCATTGTCGGTGTGATGCTCCTTGTGGCGGGGTTGAGGATCAATTGTGCAGCCTTCTCGGCAATCATCAGCGTCGGCGAGCAGGTGTTGCCCGAGGTGATGCGCGGCATGATCGAGGCATCGGCAATGCGCAGGCCGGGGATGCCATGGACCTTGAGTTGCGCATCGACCACGGCGTCGGCGTCGTTGCCCATGCGGCAGGTGCCCACCGGGTGGAAAATCGTGGTGCCGATCCGCGCGGCGGCTTCGTGCAGTTGTTCTTCGCTTTGCAGGCTGTCGCCGGGCAGGTACTCCACCGGGTTGAAGGGGCGCAGGGCCGGCGCGCTGACGATGCGCCGGGTCAGGCGAATGGCGTCGGCGGCCACCCGCAGGTCTTGCGGGTGGCTGAGGTAGTTGGGCTGGATCAGTGGTGCGTCCTGCGGGTTGGCCGAGCGGATGTCTACCCGGCCACGGCTTTGCGGGCGCAAATCACAGACCGAGGCGGTGAACGCCGGGAACGCATGCAGCGGTTCGCCAAAGCGCTCCAGCGACAGCGGTTGTACGTGATACTCGAGGTTGGCCGAAGTCTGTTCCGGCCCCGAGCGGGCAAAGGCGCCCAACTGGCTCGGCGCCATGGACAGCGGGCCGCTGCGGTCATACAGGTAGCGCAGGCCCATGCCCAGCTTGCCCCACAGGCTGCCGGCAATCTGGTTCAGGGTGCGGGCATTTTCCAGCTTGTAGATCAGCCGCAGTTGCAGGTGATCCTGCAAATTGCCACCGACACCGGTTAGCTCATGGGTGACGCCGATGCCCAGCCGCTCCAGCAGCGGACGCGGGCCGATACCGGAACGCTGCAGGATGCCTGGCGAACCGACCGAGCCGGCACAGAGGACGATCTCCTTGCGGGCCTTGAAGGTTTTCGCCTGGCCTTGCCAGCGGGCGCTGACCGCCGAGGCGCGGCCATTGTCCAGCAGCACGCGGTCGACTTCGACCCCGGTCAGTACGGTGAGATTGGGACGCTGGCGCACCGGCTTGAGAAAAGCCTTGGCCGCGTTCCAGCGGACGCCGGCCTTCTGATTGACCTGGAAGTAGCCGCAACCTTCGTTGTCGCCCTGGTTGAAGTCATCGATACTGGCGATGCCGCTTTGTTCGGCGGCACTGCGGAAGGCGTCGAGAATCGGCCACGACAGGCGCTGGCGTTCGACTCGCCATTCGCCCGCGGCGCCGTGGAATTCGGCGGCGCCGGCAAAGTGGTTTTCGCTCTGCTTGAACAGCGGCAACACGTCTTGCCAGCTCCAGCCGGGGTTGCCGTCGGCGGCCCAGCGATCGTAGTCAGCGGCCTGGCCGCGCATGTAGATCATGCCGTTGATGGAGGAGCAGCCCCCCAGCACCTTGCCGCGCGGATAGCTCAGGGCGCGACCTTGCAGGCCGGGTTGCGCTTCGGTCTTGAAGCACCAGTCGGTGCGCGGGTTGCCGATGCAGTACAGGTAGCCCACGGGGATGTGTATCCACGCATAGTTATCGCGGCCGCCAGCTTCGAGCAGCAGCACGCGATGTTGCGCATTGGCCGACAGTCGATTGGCCAGCAGACACCCGGCCGGCCCGGCCCCGACCACGATGTAATCGAACTCATCAAGGGAAGTCTGCATCCCTGACCTCGTTTTGTTGTTCTTGTTGTCTGTCATCCTAGTTGTTAGCTTTCGTCAAAAGAATGTTAGTTTTTGCGCAGCCGCTGTGCGTTTTTAAACAGCATCCCGAACGGCAACGAACAAGGACGATTCATGTTCGACTGGAATGACCTGCGGTTTTTTCTCGAATTGCAGCGCAGCGGGCGTTTGCTCACGGCCGCCCGCCGCCTGAACACCACCCATGCCACCGTGGCGCGGCACATCGAGGCCATCGAAAAGAGCCTCGGCACGGCGTTGTTCGTTCAGCATGCCCAGGGATATGAGATGACCCCGGCTGGCGAGGCATTGCTTAAACACGCCGAAGCGATGGAGAACGTGGCGCTGCTGGCCCAGGAGGAAATCACCCAATCCACCGCGCCGTTGGGCAAGATCCGCGTCGGGGTGACCGAAGGCCTGGGCATCATGTTCCTCGCCAGTCGCATGAACGGCTTGTTCGAGCGCTATCCGGGGCTGGAAGTGGAGCTGGTGGCGGTGCCGCGTTTTGTCAGCATCCTCAACCGCGAGGCGGAAATCAGCATCCACCTTGAGCGCCCGGCCGCCGACATGCTGGTCACGCGCAAGCTCACCGATTATCGCCTGGCGCTCTACGCCAGCCAGGACTATCTCGACCGTTCGCCGCCGTTGCGCAGTCGCGAAGACCTGGGGCGCCACGCCTGGATCGGCTACGTCGATGACTTGCTGTTCAGCCAGGAGCTGATGTTCCTCAACAGCTTCTGCCGCAACCCGCAGGTGGTGTTTCACAGTACCAGCGTGATTGCCCAGCAGCAGGCTGCGCGCTCGGGCCTGGGTATCGCGGTGCTGCCGTGCTACATGGCCAGTGCCGACCCGGACCTGGTGCCGCTGCTGCCGGACGAAAGCATCCAGCGCAGCTACTGGATCAGCACCCGCCGCGAATTGCACAAATCGGTGCGGCTGCGGGTGCTTTGGGATTATGTGGTGGAGTTGTGTGAGCGGGAGCAGGCATTACTGCTAGGGTCAAACTCCCAGGGTGCTTGAACGGACGCCTTCGCGAGCAAGCCCGCTCCCACATTGGAATGCGTCCTCCTGTGGGAGCGGGCTTGCTCGCGAAGGCGGCGGCACATCCAAAATAGATCTTATGGTTTAAGCAAGAATCTCGAACGCCGTGCTGGCCAGCCTTTCGCCATTGACCATGATGTGCACCGCATGGCGCCCCGCGTAATGCCGGCGGGTGGTGAGTTCCTTGATGTGCTGACCCCGGCTGACGGCTTCGCTGGCGTTGCCGGGCAGCGTCAGGGCCTTGAGCTTGAATACCTTCGCCGAAGTGCTGCCATTGGCCTTGACGTAATCGATGGCGTAGTCGATCACCAGGCGCTGACTGCTTTCAACGGTGGATTTGACGGCAAACGACAGGGTGATCTTTTCTCCCAGGCCAATCACCGGCGGTTCGACTTTCACATCGACGATCTCGACTTCAGGCTTGCCGCCCGCGCCGATGATCGCCAGTGCCCGCTGGTTGCCCTGTTTGATCAGGCTGCGCAGGGCGTGTTTGGCGATCCATGCGGTGTGCCTGTTGTCCAGTGACCAGCCTTCGATCAGGTCCAGCACCCATTCGGGATGATCCTTGGTGATGTCGTTGAGGTGATTGGCCACGGATTTGCGCACGTACAGGCTCGTGTCGGCCTTGAGGTTGTCGAGGATTTTCGCGGCGAGTTCCGGATCGGCCTGAATCGGCTCCAGCCGGAATGACCAGGGCAGGCGTGGCCGGCAGCCTTCACTGGCCAGGCGCCGCACATGCTCGTTGTCATCCAGCGACCAGGCGTGCATCAGCTTGAGCGAACGCTCGAGGTCGCTGCGCAGAAAATGGCGGATCGCGAATTCCGAGGAGCCGAAGGCGGTGAAGTACCTCAGGGCGTCCATCGACACCTCGAACGCATGGGCGCCATAAGTGGCGACATAGTGCGGCAGGCACATGCTGACGAAGCCGCTGTTGAGGCGCGGGGCGAGGGCGCGCAGCACCTTGAGTGACGCTTCGTAGTCCAGGGGCAGCACGGCGTGCAGGCATTCGCTGACCCGGGCCATGCGCTGCATGACGCTGAGGTCTGCGAGGCCGGTTTGGGCCAGCTTCAGGAAGCGCCTGGCCTCGAATGCGGGATAGACCGCGGTCATCTCGGAGGCGATGTGCCTGAGGCGTTCGGTGTTGAAGATTTCTTTGAGGGCGGGGGCAGGTTGGTCAGCCATGCTGGTTCCTTTGAAATTGTGGTTATTCCATCACACCGCGTTATCGTTTTTCGCGAGCAAGCCCGCTCCCACAAGGGGGCTCTGTCAGGCTCAATATTTGTGAGCACCCAAGATCCAATGTGGGAGCGGGCTTGCTCGCGAAGGGGCCCTCAAATCCACCTCATTTTGTGCCCACCTGCTCCTGCAGCTGATCCGACTCAAACAACTTCGCCAGTTCGACTCGCGCTTCCTTTGCCGTCTGCATCACTTTCGCGGCGTCGTCATACACCGCATGCTGGGCCTCGAGCACCTCTTCGTCGTGCTGCTTGAAGCGCTTGATCCGCGCATCCGCCTGGGCCTGGGTCAATCCCAACCCGATCAGGGTTTTGCGGCTCATTTCCAGGCTCGAATGAAAGGTTTCGCGCACGGCATGAGCGCCGACGTCCATCAGCCGGTGCACATGCTGACGGTTGCGGGCGCGGGCGATGATTTTCATATGCGGGTAGAGCTTGTGCACCAGCTCGGCGGTCTTGATGTTGGTGTCCGGGTCGTCGGTGGCGATTACGAAAAACTCGGCTTCCCCGACCTTGGCCGCGCTGAGGATCTCCGGGCGCATCGGGTCGCCGTAGAACACCGGCACACCACCAAAGCTGCGGGACAGCTCGATGGTTTCCACCGAGGTGTCGAGGGCCACGAACTTGATGTTCTGTGCGCGCAGGATCCGCGCAACGATCTGGCCCATGCGGCCCATGCCGGCGATCACCACCCGTGGTGCGTCGGTGTCGATTTCGCGGAACTTCTCCGGCACTTCCACCGGTTGCACTTTCGGGCTGACCAGCCGTGCGCAAACCAGTAGCAACAACGGCGTCACAGCCATGGACAAGGTGATGGTCAACACCAGCAAGTCATACAGTTCTGCCGCGAACAGCCCGTGATCGCGACCGATCTTGAACACTACGAAGGCAAATTCACCACCGGCCGCCAACACGATACCCAGGCGGATCGCACTGACCTTCTTCAAGCCGCCGGCCAGTCGACCGACGACAAACAGCAGCGGCAGTTTGATCGCGATCAGCAACAGGGTCAGGCCCAGCACCGCGACCGGCATGCTCAGCAACAGGCTCAGGTTCGCGCCCATGCCGACGCTGATGAAAAACAGCCCGAGCAACAGGCCCTTGAACGGTTCGATCTGGGCTTCCAGTTCATGGCGATACTCGGAGTCCGCCAGCAGCAGGCCGGCGAGGAATGCGCCCAGGGCCATGGAAATACCGGCCAGTTCCATCAGCCATGCGGTGCCGATCACCACCAGCAACGCCGTGGCGGTGGAGACCTCCGGCAACGCGGTTTTGGTCACTATGCGAAACACCGGCCGCAGCAGATAGCGCCCGCCGATCACCACCACGGCGATGCTGACCAGCACTTGCAGGCCATGGTTCAGGTCTTCGCCGGCAGTGGTGGGCTGATCGCCGCCGGCCAGCAACGGCACCATGGCGATCAACGGGATTGCAGCGATGTCCTGGAACAACAGAATCGCGAACGCCAGCCGCCCGTGGGGGCTGGTCAGTTCCTTGCGTTCAGCCAGGCTTTGCAGGCCGAATGCCGTGGACGACAGCGCCAGGCCCAGGCCCAGGACGATCGCGGTGTTCAATGGCTGGCCGAAGATCCACAGCGCCACCGCGCCAATCACCGAGCCGGTCAGCAACACTTGCGCCAGACCCACGCCGAACACTGATTTACGCATGACCCACAAGCGTCGTGGCGACAGCTCCAGGCCGATGATGAACAGCAGCAACACCACGCCGAGTTCGGAAATGTGCGCGACGCTTTGCGGGTTGTCGATCAGGCCCAGCACCGATGGGCCGATGATCACACCGGCAAACAGATAACCCAGGACCGCCCCCAGTTGCAGGCGCTTGGCCAACGGAACGATGAGCACGGCCGCCAACAGGAACACGACAGCGGCTTGTAGCAGGTTGCCTTCATGGGGCATGAGAAAACTCCAGAACTCGGTACAACGGGGAAGACAAGAATAAAGGCTGAGCCCTTCGACGTCAGCAAAGCGCCCGGGTTCAGATGTCACAATTTGCATTAATTAGTTACATTTATAGAATTAGCTGATCAATCAGCTTCGTTTCCGAGCAACTCCATGGCAATCAACTTCGACCTCAATGACCTGCAAGCCTTCCGTGCCGTGGTCGAGCAGGGCAGCTTCCGCAAGGCGGCCGATTCCGTGCGGATATCCCAGCCAGCCTTGAGCCGGCGGATTGAAAAGCTCGAAGACGCCCTGGGCGTGAAGCTGTTTGAGCGCACCACGCGCAAGGTCAGCCTGACCCAGGCCGGACGGGGTTTCATGCCCAGCGTCGAACGCCTTCTGGACGATCTGGACGTGGCATTGCTGGGCATCAGCGAAGTCGCTTCGACCCGGCTCGGTCACGTCACAGTCGCCTGTGTACCCTCGGCGGCTTACTACTTCATGCCGCGGGTGATCGCGCACTATCATCGGCAGTTTCCGAAGATCAAGGTCAAGGTGCTGGACTCCAGCGCCCACGAGGTGTTGAGCGCGGTAGTCAATGGCGAAGCGGATTTCGGCCTGAGTTTCATGGGCACGCTGGAAGCCGAAGTGGATTTCGAGCCCTTGGTGCAAGAGGGGTATGTAGTGGCGTGCCGGCGCGATCATCCGCTGGCGGGGCGAAGCAGCGTCACCTGGAACGAGTTCTACCGGCAGGATTACATCTCGCTGGATAAAACCTCGGGCAATCGCTTTCTGCTGGATCAGGCGTTGACCGGCGTGGTGCCGCAGCGGCCGAGTATCTGCGAAACCCGCCACGTGACCACCATGATCGGTCTGGTGGAGGCCGGGTTGGGTGTGGCAGCGGTGCCGTTGATGGCGATGCCGGCAGCGGATCACCCGATCCTGACGCGGGTGCCATTGACTGATCCGCAAGTGATGCGCAGCGTCGGTCTGATCAAGCGCCGGGGGCGAACCCTGACCCCGGCGGCACTTGAACTGGAACGACTGGTGGTGGAGATGAAAGTCCTGCAGCCGTCGGTCAGCGACTGACCGAGTCTAGTCCGGTCGCTTTTACGTCCGGTTGAGCCTGGGCCGAAGCCATGTATTCCAGCAGGGCTCTGGCTTCGACCGGGTGCTGTGCACCTACCGGGATACCGGCGGCAAACCGGGTCACCGACTGCACTGACTCCGGAATCTTCGCCACGAAACTCACCCCCGGCACCGGCAATAACTCGCTGACTTGCTGGAAGCCCAGTTGATAATCGCCAGTGGCAACCACCGAGCCCACGGGGACTTTCGGAACCATGGTCGACTTGGGCTTGAGTTGGTCTTCGATACCCAGGCGTTTGAACAGCTGCTGTTCGATGTACACGCCGCTGGCGCTGTCGGAGTAGGCCACTGATTCAGCAGCGAGCAGCGTCTTTTTCAGGCCCTCGACGTTGCTGATATCCGGTTTCGGTGCCCCTTCGCGCACGACCAGGCCAATGCGCGAATCTGCCAGTTCGACTCTTGAAGCGGGATCGACTTTGCCTTGTTTGATCAGATCGTCCAGTGCGTAGCCGACCATGATCACCACATCGGCTTGCTCTCCGCGGGCCAGGCGATTGGGAATCGCCTCTGGCGCCTTGCCCATGGATGGACCGAGTGCGGTGTCGAGGGTGTTGCCGGTGGCGGCGGTGAACTTCGGGCCGAGGATCTTGTAGGCCGCAGTGAAGCCGCCGGAGGTCATCACACGGATCTCTTCAGCCCGGGCAATGCCGCTCAAGCCCAGGCTGGCCACCAATGCGAGGGCGGCCAGATTGAACAGTTTTTTCATGGTCATGTTCTCGATAAAGGGCAGGTTCACGACGCAACCGCTTGCAGTCGATTCGAGGCTCGGCGATAGAGCATGAGCGTCGCGCACAACGCGCACAGTGCTGCAAAGCTCATCCAGTAACCCGGCGCAGCCTTGTCGCCGGTGTACTGGATCAGCAAGGTCGATATTGCCGGAGTGAACCCGCCGAACACGGCCGTGGCCAGGCTGTATGCCAGCGAGAACCCGGCGACTCGCACTTCCACGGGCATGATTTCCGTCAGCGCCGGGATCATCGCGCCGTTGTACAGGCCGTAGATGAACGACAGCCACAGCAAGACCAACAGCATGTGGATGAAGCTGGGCGCGTTGACCAGAAAGGTCAGTGCCGGGTAGGTGGTGGCGATGGCCAGCAAGGCCATGACGATCAACACCGGGCGTCGACCGATACGGTCCGAGAGAGCACCGCCAATCGGCAGCCAGATGAAATTGGAAACGCCGACCAGCAACGTCACCAACAGCGCATCGGACGTGCTCAGCTGCAGCACGGTTTTACCGAAGGTCGGTGCGTACACCGTGATCAGGTAGAACGCGGTGGTGGTCAGGGCGACCATCATCATGCCCGCGAACACGATCAGCCAGTTTTGCCCCAGGGTGCGGAACACTTCACCCATGTTCGGACGGTGTTTACGGGTGGCGAACTCTTCGGTTTCTTCCAGGTTGCGGCGCAGCAGGAAGATGAATGGCACGATCATGCAGCCGACGAAAAACGGAATCCGCCAGCCCCAATCGGCAATCACACCCGGTGCCATCCACTGGTTCAAGGCATAGCCCAGCGCGGCGGCGACAATGATTGCCACTTGCTGGCTACCCGACTGCCAACTGGTAAAGAAGCCCTTGTGGCCGGGTGTGGCGATTTCGGCGAGATACACCGACACGCCACCCAACTCCGCACCGGCGGAAAAGCCCTGCAGCAGCCGCCCGATCAGCACCAGGGCCGGGGCGAACAAACCGATGGATTCGTAACCGGGCACCAGCACAATCAGGATGGTGCCGCTGGCCATGATCGACAAGGTCACGATCAACCCTTTGCGTCGACCCACATCATCGATGTAGGCACCCAGCACCACGGCGCCCAACGGGCGCATCAAAAAGCCTGCACCGAACACGGCGAAGGTCATCATCAGCGAGGCGAATTCGCTGCTGGCCGGGAAGAACACGGCGGCGATCTGCGTGGCATAGAAACCAAAAAGGAAGAAGTCGAACTGTTCGAGGAAGTTGCCCGAGGTGACCCGGAAGATTGCGTTGGCCCGGGAGCGACCGGTAGTCGCGGGCCGTTGGATTGATGCTGTCATTGACGTGTACTCCACCGCTTTTATGACGTGCTCCGGCTGGACGCGGCGCACGGTTCTTATTGGGGCGGATAGTGGAGCAGGGGCATCGATATGTTAATTGCATTGTTGGCATGCATTGATGCGCGAAGTGGATCAATGCATCCGGGGACAAGGCCGATACTGCGTCAGGCTGGATGGCTACCGATCAAATAAACGCCTCGATATGCCCCATCCCCCGGGCCACGTACTCATCCTTCTCACCCACAGGGGCGAAATTGTTCAGCACTTCCCGGGCGGTTTCGCGGCCTTTCAAACGGGCCAGGATCCAGGCCGCGAGGTATTGCGACGCCAGGCAGCCACCCGCGGTGGCAACGTTGCCGTTAGCGTAGAAGGCCTGGTTGACGACATTGACCCCGGCTTCCAGCACCCAGGGTTTGCTGATGGCATCGGTGCAGGCCGGGGCATCCCCGAGCAGGCCGAGTCTGGCCAGCAGGAAGGTGCCGGAACACTGGGCCGCCAGCAGCTGGCGTGCGGGATCGAATTGCAGTTGCTCCATGATCCCCGGGTTTGCGGCCACTTCCCGGGTCTTGCGGCCGCTGCCCACCAGCACCGCATCCGCCTGACAGGCCTCGGCGAGACCGATGTGCGCATCGATGCTCAAGCCATTCATCGACGTGACCCGCGCGGTCGGCGATGCGACGCTCACGCGCCAATCCTTGTCCCCGAGCAGGGAAACCCGGCTGAGCATGCCGTAGGCGATCAGCGAGTCCAGTTCATTGAAGCCGTCAAAGGTCAGGATGGCGATATGCATGGCGAACTCCGATGGTTTTTTGAGCAGCCTACCCGGGTGCCCCTCAACGTTGCCGGTACAGTTCGAGACATTATTATGATAACAGTCATGTAACGAAAGCAGGCACCCGCCGACATCGCGTTACTGGCTGTATGCCCGCACAACGCTCTCGGTGCCCAACCGATACTGGTTGTTCCCGCTGCGCTTGGCCTCATACATCGCCAGGTCGGCAATGTGCAGCAAGCGGTCAATGCTCGGTGCATGGTCGGGGAACATGGCGACGCCGAGGCTGGTGCCGATATGGCGCTGGTCGTTGCCGATGCTGACGGGCGGGGAGAGTTCGACGAAGATTTTCTGGCAGATGGTGCGCGCTTCGTCTTGCAGGCTTTTACCTTGGGGCAAGTCCTGGAGAATGACCACGAATTCGTCGCCACCGATCCGGGCGACGGTGTCGGTGCCGCGCAGAATGCGCTTGAGCCGCGTGGCGGTAGTGACCAGCACCCGATCGCCGGCCGCATGGCCATAGCGGTCGTTGATGGCCTTGAAGCCATTGAGATCGACAAATACCAGCGCCACCCGCGTAGCGCTGGCGCGCGCTTGTTCCAGCGCTTCGGACAGGCGCTCTTCGAGCACCAGGCGATTGGGCAGGCCGGTCAAAGGGTCGTAATGGGCCAGGTGCTTGAGGTAGTTGGCCGAGGCCTTTTCTTCGGTGATGTCGCGTACCACGCCCATCATCTTGATCGTTTCGTCGTGTTCATTCTTGACCACGTTTCCGGTTTCCCGCAGCCAGCGGATCGTCCCGTCGGGCCAGACCACGCGGTATTCCTCATCATGGTTTTCGCCGGTTTGCAGGCAACGCAGTTCGCCGGCCCGAACCCTGAGCCGGTCGTCCGGGTGCACGCAGGAGCAGAACAGGGCATAGGAGGGCGTCACTTCGCCGACCTTGAAGCCGAACATGCCGAAAATGGCTTCTGACCAGTACAGCCGGTCGGTGTCGACATCCCAATCCCAGGTACCGATACGAGCGAAATACTGGCTGCGCTTGAAGCGCTCGGCGTCGTCATCCTGGTGGATGTTCCGGCCTTCGGACAGGCTGTTGATGATCGCGCGATACTCTGCCAGTTGCTTTTGCAGCGAGCGCTCGCGCCAGACCAGCGCGACGATCAGGGTGAGCGTCATTGAGCCAAGGATGACGCTGGTCCAGAGCAGGATCATTCGGGGATGGCCATCAGAGCGGTGAACCGTACGGGTAGTAGTAGATTATTTTAGTTCAGCAAACAGCTTTGAACGCCGTGCGCGGAGGCGGCAATGGTTGCCAATCGAAGGTAAATCTGGGAAAACGGCGCCCATCAGGCCCTTGAGGGCGAGTGAGCATACGAGTGAATTCAATGAATGACGAGCTTCAGGTAATCGATCTCCAGCCGGGTGACGGAAAAGCCGCCGTAAAAGGCGCGCTGATCACCACCCAGTACCGTGGCTGGCTGGAGGACGGGACCGAATTCGATTCCTCCTACAGCCGTGGCAAACCCTTCCAGTGCGTGATCGGCACCGGGCGGGTCATCAAGGGCTGGGACCAGGGCATCATCGGAATGCAGGTCGGCGGCAAGCGCAAGTTGCTGGTGCCGGCGCACCTGGCCTATGGCGAGCGCACCATGGGCAAGATCACGCCGAATTCGAACCTGATCTTCGAAATTGAATTGCTGGAAGTGCTGACGCGGGATGATTGAGCGTCAGGCCTGAAAGGTTTCCCGGTACGCATACAGGCCGGGCGTTCCACCGGTCATGATGAACAGCACATTGTCCCCGGGGGCGAAGCGCCGCTGCTGCAGGTCGGCGAGCAATCCGGCAAACGCCTTGCCGGAGTACACCGGGTCGACCAGCAGGCCTTCGGCACGCGCCATCAGGCGTACCGCGTCCTGCATGGCGACGGTTGGCAGTCCATAGCCGGCACCCAACTGGCTGCCGTCAATCACCAGCTGGTCAGCCCGCACCTCGGCGCTGCTGTCCAGTAGTGCCAATGTCTCGCGGGTCAGTTGCAGGGTTCTCGCTGTTGATGATTCCTGGTCGGACAGCACCGAGAACGACTTGACCAGCGACGCGCCCCGGCCCAGCAATTGGAAACCCGCCGCCAGCCCGGCATGCGTGCCGGCGCTGCCGTTGGGTACCACCACTTGATTGAATGCGACTTGCAGTTCTGCCTCTTGCCGGGCGATTTCCCCTGCGCAGCTGGCATAGCCGAGGCTGCCCAGGGGCGTCGAGCCACCGGTTGGCAGCACCATGACCTTGTGCCCGGAGTCCCGAAGCTGCGCCGCCCTGGCCTCGGCTTTGGCCAGTGAGTCGGTGCCGCCGGCAAACACCTGCATCTGCGCGCCGAACAACTGGTCGAGCAGCACGTTGCCGTTGAGCTCGTAATCCACCTCGGCCTTGGCCACGGCCCGGGTCAGGAACAATTCGCAGGCGATGCCCAGCCGGGCGCACACGGCGGCAGTCAGGCGGGCATGATTGGACTGGATGCCGCCCACGGTAATGATCGTATCGACCCCGGCTTGCAGCGCCGCGCCTATATGGAATTCAAGCTTGCGCAGCTTGTTGCCGCCCGCGCCGATCAACATATGGTCGTCGCGTTTGAGGAATAGGCCGATACCCTGCTTGTCCAGGCCCAGCAGCTGTTCGAGTCGCGCGGCGCGCTGAATGGGGGTGGGACCTTGCAACAGGTCTGCCCGCGCGAAAACACTCAGTGCCTTGTCCAGTTGGGTTTGCATCAGTCGAGCCTCGTTGTTCACCATGATCCGGGTGACTCTATGGAGAAAGGCCGGCGGGATAAACGCACTGTCGGTCATGACTGTTTTAACCCGGTGTAACTAATCAGTCGGGCAGCAGGGGGATTGAACCTGAACGTTTAGCGGCCAATCATCTGGTTGTGCCTTGCCAGGCTCCACTCTATTGGCGATCATAGGTGTCATATAGGGGTAGGGGGTATATGTATGTCACACATTCACGAACACAAAGATGACTTGATCAAGCGGGTGAGGCGCATTGCCGGTCAGGTGGAAGCCGTGGAGCGAGCGCTCGAGTCCGATGCCGATTGCGCCAAGACCCTGCATCTGGTGGCCGCCATCCGGGGGGCGGTCAATGGTCTGCTGGAGCAGTTCATCGACGCCCACGCCCGTGAGCACGTGGCCCATCCAGACCTGAGCGACGAAGAGCGCGCCCAGGGCGTGGAAGACTTGTTGCTGGCCATCCGTCGTTATGCCAAATAGAGGCCTGAATCCCATGACACTGACACCACAGGCTTCGCGTTTTTCCCACGACCACGTGTTTCTCGGCGCCTCCCATGATGAAAACGCCCGTCGCACCTTATGGGTGGTGGCGCTGACATTTGTGATGATGATTGGCGAAATTGCCGCCGGTTACATCACCGGGTCCATGGCGTTGCTGGCTGATGGCTTTCACATGGCCACCCACGCCGGGGCCTTGGGCATCGCTGCGGCGGCCTATGGATTCGCACGGCGCAATGCCAACAATGCGCGTTACAGCTTCGGCACCGGCAAGGTCGGGGATCTGGCGGGTTTTGCCTCGGCCATGGTGCTGGGACTGGTGGCGATCGGCATTGCCGGTGAGTCGGTTTTTCGCCTGTTTCAGCCCACCACAGTGGCATTCACCGAGGCGACAGTGATTGCGGTGGTGGGGCTGGCGGTGAACATTGTCAGCGCCTTTTTGCTGGCGGGCGACCACGGTCATCATGGCCACGATCATGGGCACAGTCATGATCACGGCCATCATCACCATCACGACAATAACCTGCGTTCAGCCTATGTCCATGTGTTGGCCGACGCCTTGACTTCGCTGCTGGCGATTGCCGCATTGCTGGCCGGGCGGTATCTGGGGTGGGTGTGGCTGGACCCGGTGATGGGTATCGTGGGCGCCATTGTCATCGCGAAATGGGCCGTTGGCTTGATGCGTGACAGCGCTGCGGTGTTGCTCGATGTCACGGATGCACAGGTTGCCGATGAGATTCGACAACTGCTCGAGTCGTCGGACGATGTGCGTATCAGCGATCTGCATGTGTGGCAGGTCGGCCCGCAGGCGCGGGCGGCGATTGTCAGCGTCGTGGCGACGGCCGATGTCAGTGCCGACGCCATTCGCGAACGGCTGGCGCCGGTCCATGAGCTGTCTCACCTGACCGTCGAATATCGCACTGCCTGAGCGGCTTTCAGGACGGGACCTTCGGTCAATCACTGAACAGCGGAATTCGTCCATTCGCGGACGGACGGAATTCCCGCTTCAGGTGCTCCAGTGCTGGCCTCATCGCCAGAAGCTGCTTGAGCGTAGCGCCGGCAATGCTCAATGCCAGCCGTTGCCCCGGACATTGATGGCGCCCCGCACCAAAGGTGAAACTGCGCCGGTTCGGGCGGTCGAGCAGGAATGCGTCGGGGTCGTCGTTGAGTTGCGGGTCGCGATTGGCCGAGGCCAGCAGCACCAGGATCACGTCTCCGGCATCCAGCCTCACCCCGTCAATCTCGCAGACGGCGGCGACGAAGCGGCGGGTGTTCTGTACCGGCGGATCGAAGCGCTGCACTTCGGCCAGCAGGTCTTCAACAGGGGTTGATTCACTGGCCAACGACGGATGTTCAATCAATGCCAGCACGGCATTGCCAATCAGCCCGGCAGTGGCCTCGAAGGTCTGGGAGAACAGGCCGATCAGGTTGGCGATCAGCGTTTGCGGTGCGTCGGACGCGAAACGCTGGCGGATGCCTCCAAGCAGATGGCTGTGGTTGTCCGGGTCGGCCAGCAGCTCGACGCAGTATCCGCTCAATTGTTCGGCGGCAGCGTGGGCGGCGGTCAACTGTGCCGCGCTACTCAAGGGCGACAGGCAAGCCACGAAATCCGCCGTCAGTTCGCTGATGACGCGACCCTGAGCCGGGGTGAATCCCAACAACGCCGCCACCACGCATACCGGCCCACGGAACATGGCGTTGTACAAGCCGGTGGCGTCGGCGGTGATCAACCGGGCGCTGACCAGGGCCTCGACTTCCCGCGCATCGACCAACTCCAGCCCCGGCTCAATCGCCGACCGTGGACAGCGCTGGCGCTCGCCCTCGTTCATGCGCATCAGTTGGCCGAACACCTGGCCGGCCATGCCGTCGGCAATCGCCCTGGGGACTGGCTCTTGCGCGGGGCGAACGTGGCAGTCGGGATGGGCCAACACGGCAGCCACCGCCCGGGCGCTGCTGGCCACCCACATTTTCAGCCCCGGATGAAAGGCCAGCCCACCCTCGGCACGCAGTTGTGCGTAGTAGGGATAAGGATCGGCATGGGTCGCAGCGATGATCGGGTCCATGGGTCGCGGCCTTTTGTTGTTGGAAAGTGTTGCTACTATCTCCAGTTCGAAAGGACGTTGATTCGTCCGGGAGCGAAATATGAGCGCAGAACAACACGACATTGGCGTCTCGCAGGTGGCGGCAGGCATCGCTGAGCCGGCGCGGACGAAAATCCTCTGTTCGCTGATGGACGGTCACGCCCGCACCAGTACCGAACTGGCGGCGGTGGCCGAAGTCAGCGCGTCGACCGCCAGTGCCCACCTGGCCAAACTCAAGGAACTGGCGCTGGTGCGGCTGCACGTTCAGGGACGTCACCGCTATTACAGCCTGGCGGACAAGTGCGTGGCCCAGGCCCTTGAAGCGCTGATGGTGCTCGGCCGGAATGCCACGCCGGAGTTCCAGTCGCGTACGCCGGATCGCCTGCAATTTGCCCGCACCTGCTACGACCACATGGCGGGGACCCTTGCCGTACTGTTGCATGACCGGATGCTTGAGGCTGGCTGGCTGGAGGAAACCGACGAACAGGCCTATCGCTTGAGTGACAGCGGTACGGCAATGTTTCAGGGGCTTGGGATCGAGGTCCAGGACTTGAGCACATTGCGTCGCCGCTTTGCCTGCCCATGCCTGGACTGGAGCATGCGCCGGCCGCATCTGGGTGGGTCGCTGGGCGCGGCGTTGCTGCAAACGGCGCTCAAGCGCAAGTGGGTGACGCAGGATCTGGACAGTCGCGCGCTGGCGCTGACGGCGTTGGGGCGCAAGGAGATCGCGGGGCGGTTTGGGGTTGAGTTGCCGCTGGAACGTGACGGCAAAAGATCGCAGCCTGTGGCCGCTCCTGCGGGGGCGGCGTTCAGTCGCTGAATCGCAACCATGAAAAAGCCCCCCATCGGTCACCCGATGGGGGGCTTTTGTGCGTCTGGCGTCAGGTCAAACCTTGACGATCCAGCCTGCTGGCGCTTCGATGTCGCCGGTTTGCACGCCGGTCAGCTCTTTGTAGAGCTTCTGGGTGATCGGGCCGACTTCGGTTTCGCTGTGGAACACGTGCAGGTGGTCGTTGTAGTTGATGCCGCCGATCGGCGTGATCACGGCCGCAGTACCGCAAGCACCGGCTTCCTTGAAGTCCGCCAGCTTGTCGATGAACACGTCGCCTTCGACCACGTCCAGACCCAGGCGGGACCTGGCCAGTTCGATCAGCGACAGACGGGTGATGCCCGGCAGTACCGATGGCGAGTTCGGGGTCACGAACTTGTTGTCGTGGGTGATCCCGAAGAAGTTGGCCGAACCGACTTCCTCGATCTTGGTATGGGTCAGTGGGTCCAGGTAGATGCAGTCGGCGAAATGCGCCTTCTTGGCCTGGGAGCCCGGCATCAGGCTGGCGGCGTAGTTGCCACCGACCTTGGCGGCACCGGTGCCTTGTGGCGCGGCGCGGTCGTAGCTGGAGATCAGGAAGTTGTGCGGGGTCAGGCCGCCCTTGAAGTAGGCGCCAACCGGGATGCAGAAGATCGAGAAGATGAACTCGGGGGCGGTACGCACGCCGATGTTGTCACCCACGCCGATCACGAACGGGCGCAGGTACAGCGCGCCGCCGGTTCCGTACGGCGGAATGAAGCGCTCGTTGGCACGGACCACTTCTTTACAGGCTTCGATGAATTGCTCGGTGTCGACTTGCGGCATCAGCAGCCGGGCGCAACTGCGTTGCATGCGCAGGGCGTTCTGGTCCGGACGGAACAGGTTGATCGAGCCGTCCTTGCAACGGTAGGCCTTCATGCCTTCGAAGCATTGCTGGCCATAGTGAAGGGCAGTGGAGCCTTCGCTGATGTGCAGCACATTGTCTTCGGTCAGGGTGCCTTTGTCCCATTCGCCATTGCGAAAGTACGACAGATAGCGTTTGTCGGTCTTGATGTAGTCAAAACCCAGCTTGTCCCAGTTGATGCTTTCGTTACCCATGACACCCTCTATCACTTAACAACCGCCGAAACGGTTCAAGGCTTCTGACGTTTTTCCGGATGGGCACAACAATACTTCATTCCGGGCCGGTTTCGCAGCCCGGACTATCGGATGACGGACAGATAATTCGCGTTGACCTTGAGAATTCGCGAGCAAGCCCGCTCCCACAGGGGAATGCATTCCAGATGTGGGAGCGGGCTTGCTCGCGAAGAGGCCAGCACTGCCGCCATCAATCACTCTGAATCACAGATGCAATGCATGCCCCAAAGCACGCAACGCCGCTTCCTGCACCGCCTCACCCAGCGTCGGGTGCGCGTGGATGGTGCCGCCGATGTCTTCCAGCCGCGCGCCCATCTCCAGGCTCTGGGCAAACGCCGTGGACAACTCCGAGACGCCAACGCCCACCGCTTGCCAGCCGACAATCACATGATTGTCGCGACGGGCGACCACGCGCACGAAGCCGCTTTTCGACTCCAGTGTCATGGCTCGGCCATTGGCGGCGAACGGGAAGCTCGACACGATGCAGTCCAGGCCTGCGGCCTTGGCCTCGTCGGGGGTCTTGCCGACCACCACCAGTTCCGGGTCGGTGAAGCACACGGCGGCGATGGCGGTCGGGTTGAACTCGCGGGATTTACCGCTGATCAGTTCGGCGACCATCTCGCCCTGGGCCATGGCCCGGTGCGCGAGCATCGGTTCACCGCTCAGGTCACCGATGGCATACACGTTGCGCATGCTGGTCTGGCAGCGGTTGTCGATCTTGATCGACGAACCGTTCATCTCCAGATTCAGCGCTTCGAGGTTCCAGCCCTGGGTGTTCGGCTTGCGCCCGACGGCCACCAGCACCTGATCGGTTTCCAGGTGCAGGGTATCGCCGTTCGGATCCAGAACTTGCAAGGTATTCTGTTGTGAATCAAAGCCTTGCACGCTGTGTTTCAAGTAAAGCTTCACGCCGAGTTTTTTCAGTTCGTCGTGCACAGGCTGGGTCAGTTCGGCGTCGTAGGCCGGCAGGATGCGTTCCTGCGCCTCCACCACGCTGACGTCGGCGCCGAGCTTGCGATAGGCAATGCCCAGCTCCAGACCGATGTAACCGCCGCCGACCACAATCAAGCGCTTGGGCACGGATGTCGGCACCAGGGCTTCGGTGGACGAGATGATCGGCCCGCCGATCGGCAGCATCGGCAGGTTGACGCTTTTGGAGCCGGTGGCCAGCACCAGGTGTTCGCACTGGATGCGCGTGTCGCCGACTTCCACGGTTTTGCCGTCGATGACCCTGGCCCAGCCTTGAATGACCTGAACCTTGTTCTTTTTCAGCAGCGCCGCGACGCCGGTGGTCAGGCGATCGACGATGCCGTCCTTCCATTCCACGCTCTTGCCGATGTCCAGGGTCGGCGCCGAAACGCTGATGCCCAGGGCCGAATGCTGGCTGTGGTGTTGTGTCTGGTGGAACTGCTCGGCGACGTGAATCAGTGCCTTGGACGGAATGCAGCCGATGTTCAGGCAGGTGCCGCCCAGGGATTGACCTTCCACCAGAATGGTCGAAATGCCCAGTTGGCCAGCACGGATCGCCGTCACATAACCGCCAGGGCCGCCGCCGATGATCAGCAGCGTGGTGTTCAGAGTCTGCATGAATTACTCCACAAACAAGGTAGCGGGTTGTTCGAGCAAGCCACGGATGGCCTGGATGAATAGCGCCGCGTCCATGCCGTCGACCACGCGGTGATCGAAGGAGCTGGAGAGGTTCATCATCTTGCGGATCACGATCTGGCCTTTGACCACCATTGGTCGCTCAACGATCTTGTTGACGCCGACAATCGCCACTTCCGGCAGGTTCAGCACCGGCGTACTGACAATACCGCCCAAGGCGCCGAGGCTGGTCAGGGTAATGGTCGAGCCGGACAGCTCGTCGCGGCTGGCCTTGCCGTTGCGTGCGGCGGTGGCCAGGCGGGCGATTTCCGCCGCGCTGTCCCACAGGCTGCGCGCTTCGGCGTGACGCACCACCGGCACCATCAGGCCGACGTCACTCTGGGTCGCGACGCCAACGTGTACGGCGCCGAGGCGGGTGATGACCTGGGCTTCGTCGTCGTAGCGGGCGTTCATTTGCGGGAAGTCGCGCAGGGCGACGACCATGGCGCGGACCAGGAACGGCAGCAGCGTGAGTTTGCCGCGAGTCGCGCCATGTTTTTCGTTGAGGTGCGCGCGCAACTCTTCCACGGCGGTGACGTCGATTTCTTCGACGTAGCTGAAGTGGGCGGCGCGCTGGGTGGCGTCCTGCATGCGCTGGGCAATCTTGCGGCGCATGCCGATCACCGGGATCTGCTGTTCATCGGTGCGCTGGGCATAAGCGGCGGGGGCCGGTGCCGAAGCGTTCGACTGACCTTGGGCCAGATAGGCTTCGAGGTCGTCGTGCAGAATCCGTCCGGCGGGGCCGCTGCCACGTACCAGACGCAATTGAATACCGAGGTCCAGCGCATGCTTGCGCACGGCCGGCGAGGCCAGCGGACGTTCATCGGCTTCGCGAGCCACCATCGGGCCTTGGCATATGGCAGCTTTCGGCGCTGCGGCAGCGACCGGTTTGCTTTCCATCACGGCATCGACTTTCGGTGCTGCAACTGGCGCTTCTTTCACAGGGGCCGGTTGCGCCGACTCCTTAACGTTGCCCGCGCCTTCGACTTCAATGCTGATCAACACGCTGCCAACCGCCATGACTTCGCCCGGCTGGCCACCGAGGGCAATGACCTTGCCATGCACGGGCGACGGAATATCCACCATCGCCTTATCCGTCATGACATCGGCCAGCACCTGATCTTCGACGACCATGTCGCCGACCTTGACGTGCCACACCGACAATTCAACTTCTGCAATGCCTTCGCCAATGTCCGGCATTTTAATAACGTGCGTGCCCATTCAGACCTCCATGACCCGTTTCAACGCCGCGCCCACACGGGACGGCCCTGGGAAATACGCCCACTCTTGCGCGTGCGGGTAGGGGGTGTCCCAACCGGTGACGCGTTCGATCGGCGCTTCCAGGTAGTGGAAGCAGTGCTCTTGCACCAGCGCCGTCAGTTCGGCGCCGAAGCCGCAAGTGCGGGTGGCTTCGTGAACGATCACGCAGCGCCCGGTTTTCTTCACGGACTTGGTGATGGTTTCCAGGTCCAGCGGCCACAGGCTGCGCAGGTCGATGACTTCGGCATCCACGCCGCTTTCTTCAGCGGCGACTTGCGACACGTAGACGGTGGTGCCGTAGGTCAGCACGGTGACGTCCTTGCCCGGACGGGCGATGGCGGCAACGTCCAGCGGTACGGTGTAGTAGCCGTCCGGAACCTGTGCGGCGGGGTGTTTCGACCATGGGGTCACCGGACGCTCGTGGTGGCCGTCGAAAGGGCCGTTGTACAGGCGTTTCGGCTCCAGAAAGATCACCGGGTCATCGTTTTCGATGGAGGCGATCAGCAGGCCTTTGGCGTCGTAGGGGTTGGACGGCATGACGGTGCGCAGGCCACACACCTGAGTGAAGAG
The DNA here is from genome assembly GCF_047304225.1 of Pseudomonas sp. Pseusp3. Classification (NCBI taxonomy): domain Bacteria; kingdom Pseudomonadati; phylum Pseudomonadota; class Gammaproteobacteria; order Pseudomonadales; family Pseudomonadaceae; genus Pseudomonas; species Pseudomonas sp. Pseusp3. The sequence goes on from NZ_JBGLYV010000088.1 coordinate 22,537, forward strand.
TGCCTCGATGCTCTGGCTGTGGGTCTGGCCGCCATAGATGCCGCCGCCGCAGGGCATGCGCAGGGTCAGCGGCGCGGTGAACTCGCCGGCCGAGCGATAACGCAGGCGCGCGGCTTCGGAAATGATCTGGTCATACGCCGGGTACACATAGTCGGCGAACTGGATCTCCACCACCGGGCGCAGACCGTAGGCGCCCATGCCCACGGCGGTGCCGACGATACCGCTTTCAGAGATCGGCGCGTCGAACACCCGCGAGGTGCCGTACTTGGCTTGCAGGCCTTCGGTGCAGCGGAACACGCCGCCGAAGTAGCCCACGTCCTGGCCGAAGACCACGACGTTGTCGTCACGCTCAAGCATCACATCCATGGCCGAGCGCAGGGCCTGGATCATGGTCATGGTGGTCGTGGTCATGGCGGTTTCCAACTCGATTTTGTTGTTGTGATCGTTCATGTCAGATCCCCAACTCTTGACGCTGGCGCTTCAAGTGCTCCGGCATCTCTTTGTAGACGTCTTCGAACATGGTCGCGGCGCTCGGAATCTGGCCGCCGGCGAGGGTGCCGTACTGTTCGGCTTCTTTTTGCGCGGCGATCACTTCGGCTTCCAGTTCGGCGCTGACGGTGGCGTGTTCCTCTTCGGACCAGTGGCCGATCTTGATCATGTGCTGCTTGAGGCGCGCAATCGGATCACCCAGCGGGAAGTGGCTCCAGTCATCGGCAGGGCGGTACTTCGACGGATCATCGGAGGTCGAGTGCGGGCCGGCGCGGTAGGTGACCCATTCGATCATGGTCGGGCCGAGACCGCGGCGCGCACGTTCGGCGGCCCAGGCAGAGGCGGCATAGACGGCGACGAAGTCGTTGCCGTCGACCCGCAGGGAGGCAATGCCGCAACCGACGCCACGACCGGCGAAGGTGGTGGCTTCACCGCCGGCAATCGCCTGGAAGGTGGAAATCGCCCACTGGTTGTTGACCACGTTGAGGATCACCGGGGCGCGGTACACGTGGGCGAAGGTCAGGGCCGTGTGGAAGTCCGATTCGGCGGTGGCGCCGTCACCGATCCACGCCGAGGCGATCTTGGTGTCGCCCTTGATCGCCGAGGCCATGCCCCAGCCCACGCCTTGAATGAACTGGGTGGCGAGGTTGCCGGAAATGGTGAAGAAACCGGCGTCCTTGACCGAGTACATGATCGGCAATTGCCGGCCCTTGAGCGGATCGCGCTCGTTGGACAGCAACTGGCAGATCAGGCCGACCAGCGGTACGTCGCGGGCCATCAGGATGCTTTGCTGGCGGTAGGTCGGGAAGCACATGTCGTCGATGTTCAAGGCCAGGGCCTGGGCGCTGCCGATGGCTTCTTCGCCAAGGCTTTGCATGTAGAACGACATTTTTTTCTGACGCTGGGCGACTACCATGCGGTTGTCGTAGATGCGGGTCTTGAGCATGGCTCGCATGCCCTTGCGCAAAATCTCCACCGGCACGTTTTCAGCCCAGGGGCCGAGGGCATTGCCCTGGTCGTCGAGCACGCGGATCAGGCCACGGGCCAGGTCGGCGGTGTCGGCCGGTTCAACGTCGATGGAAGGTTTGCGCACCGTGCCGGCATCGGTCAGGTGCAGGTAGGAGAAGTCGGTTTTGCACCCTGGGCGGCCCGAGGGTTCGGGGACGTGCAGGCGCAGCGGTTCATACGCTTGGGTCATGGCTTCTACGCTCGATCTTGTGAATTTCTTGTAGTGAGCTGACAGATTTCATTCGGTAAATGAAATCTTGTCCTACAACAATCATAGGCCCGCCCAAGAAGAATATTTCTCTCTGTTTCGTTGCGTTAAAGATCATTTGCAGATAAAAAAACTGCATAAACATAAAAAGCAGGTGTTTTTGTCTCATGCGCAAACTGGACCGTACCGATATCGGCATTCTCAACAGCCTTCAGGAGAATGCACGCATCACCAACGCCGACCTCGCGCGTTCGGTGAACCTGTCGCCGACACCGTGTTTCAACCGGGTCAAGGCCATGGAAGAACTGGGGGTGATTCGCGAGCAAGTGACGCTGCTGGATGCCGACCTGCTGGGATTGCATGTGAACGTGTTCATTCACGTCAGCCTGGAGAAGCAAGTGGAGGAGGCGTTGCAGCATTTCGAAGAAGCGATTTCCGACCGCCCCGAGGTGATGGAGTGCTACCTGATGGCCGGCGACCCGGACTACCTGATCCGGGTACTGGTGCCGACCATTCAGTCGCTGGAGCGCTTCATGATGGACTTCCTGACCAAGGTGCCGGGGGTGGCGAACATTCGTTCGAGCTTTGCGCTCAAGCAAGTGCGCTACAAGACTGCGTTGCCGTTGCCGGCCAATGGCCTGACTCTGGGCAACTGACACGATCACTCTGTAGGAGCGAGCTTGCTCGCGATGGACGTTAACGATAACGCGAGTCTTCTGGATAAACGCGTTGCCCTCAAGTCC